>DASXDB010000184.1:0-13013 GCA_036490895.1 Gaiellaceae bacterium | reverse complement strand
CCGTCGTACTCTGCGGATCCCGCCGGGCGCGGAGCACGAGTAGGTCGAAGCCCCGTCGAGCGACTCAGGCGCGTGCAAGCGCGAATGGGCCGGTCGGCAGGGTGGACGAAAGTGCCACCGCGCCGGCGGGATTTTCTTTTCTCGTCGCGATAGAACACCGCCGTGATCCCCCGGCCCCTACGCCTGCTGCCGGTGTTCGCGATCTGGGCCGGTGCCGCCGGCGCGGTCGCGATTCCCGCGCGTCGAGTCGTCGACTGGTTCGTGATGAGCGACGAGCTCTTCTACGAACGGCTGGCGTTCAGCGTGGCCCGCACCGGCTCGCCGCTCCCCGTGCTCCGCGGCATGCGTGTTCCCGCGGCCAATCAGCTCTACCCCGTGCTGCTCGGAGCGGTCAGCGGGAACGACCTCGTTCCCACGTTCCTGCGTCACGCGCACACGCTCAACGCGGTCCTGATGACGTCGGCGGCGGTTCCCGCCTACCTGATCGCACGCAGCACGCTTCGTCGACAAACAAGCGCCTACGCAGCAGCCGCGCTGACGGTCCTCGTGCCGTGGCTCGTGCTCGCGTCGTTCGTGCTCTCCGAAGCCGCGGCGTACCCGGCGTTCCTGTGGGCGGTCTACCTCGTGCAGCGCGCCGTCGACCGGCCGACGATGCTCGGAGATGCGGGCGCGGTCGGCGGGCTCGTCCTCGCCGTCCTCGCGCGCACGCAGTTCGCGTTCCTCGTGCTCGTCGCGCTCGTCGCGATCCTGGTGAAGGAGCGCAGTATCGGACGAAGCGTCTCGCGTCACCGGCTACTCGCGGGCGTGGGGATCGCCGCGTTCCTGGTGGCGCTCGCTCTCGCGCTCGCGGGCCGCAACGTCTTCGGTGCGTACAACGCTGCCACGCAAGGGACGATCGTCGACTCCGGCTTTGCCCGCGCGTTCGTGGAGCACTGCGCGCAGCTCGCACTCGGGCTTGCGCTCCTGCCACCCGTGCTCGGCGCCGCGTGGCTCGGTGCCAACGCCCGACGCTCCGGCGCTGCGCTCGTATCGATCCTCGCCGTCTCGGCGCTGCTGCTCGAGGTGACGTCGTTCGACCAGCGTTTCGGAGGCGGGCTGCCGCGCGACCGCTACCTGTTCTACGCCGCCCCGCTCCTCCTGGTCGGCTTCGTCGGCGCTGTGGAGGACCGCGCCGCGCCGCTTTGGTCGCTCGCCGGCCCGCTCGTATTCGTCGTCGCCGGCCTCTTGCTGAGCCCGCTGCCGGTCTTCGGCAAGTTGAATGTGGACATGCCGGTCGCGACCCTGGACGAGTATATCCGGGCGCACGGCGGGCGCACGCTGCTGGTCGCCGCGATGCTGCTTCTCCTTGCGAACTTCCTGCTCGCGCGACGCGTCGCTCCACGCGAGCTCGTCGCCGTCGTGCTCGTCGCCGCAACCGCGGTTGCGCTCACCGCCGAGACCGCGTACGCGTTCGACCGGCTCTTCACGCGCGAGGGCACCGCGGGACGGCCGATCACGGTGGAACAAGGCGGCGTCTTCGACTGGGTCGACCGCGCGGTCGGGACGGGTGCCGACGTGACGATGATTCCGTATGCCCAGATCACGAACGACTACTGGTCGACCGCAGCCTTCTGGTGGGACCTCGAGTTCTGGAACCGCTCGGTCACCCGCGGTGCGTATCCCGGCAATCGCTTCGCGGAGATCCAGACGACGTTCCCGCGACTCGATCTGACCTTCGACCAGGCGAGCGGCAGAGCGTCGATCTCCCCGACGCGTTACGTCGCGGAGAGCGATCGCGAGACCCGTTTCCGCATCGACGGCCCGACCGTCTCGCTCACGCGCGACGTGAGGCTGATCGACGCCGGCGCGGCGTGGCGCGCCGCGTGGACGACGGCCGGTCTCGACGACGACGGCTTCACCGTCCCTGGGAAGACAGCGGTCCTCCGGATCTACCCTGCCCCCGACCAGCACGGATCGCGCAGGCGGTTCGTGACACTGCGCTTCGTGGCGGTCACCGACGGCCTGCGTGTGCGCGTCGGTTCCGCGGAGCCGGTTGCGATCGAACCAGGCGTGAACCGCGACGTGCCGGCCTCGGTGTGCGTGCCGGCCGACAGGCCGGGGCTGGTACGGATGCGTGGGCTCGGGTCAGGCAGCGTGTACGGCGACCTCGGTTCCACGTCAGGGCTCGGTACGACGCGCATTCGAGGCGTGCAGATCGAGCGCATCTCGCTCGCCGACGAGACAGCAGGCTGTTACCGCAGCCGGTAGGGCTGCGCGCGCCACCCAGCCCAGCGCCAGTACCACGCGGGCGGCCGCTTGGGAGCGGCCGCCGGCCTCGGCCCCCTGTGCCGCTGGAAGTCGAAGAGCCCGAAGGCCCAGCGCGGAATCGCGCGCGGTAGCCCGGTCGGCCGCTTCTTCATGAGCAAGACGATCGGCCGGCTGGTCTTGCCGACGTTGCCGGCCGCGTCCGTCGCCTGAACGCGGTACACGGTCTGCGCGCCGCTCGCCGCGTTGCGCACAGCTGCGCGGCGTGCATTCGCAGTCAACGTGATCACAGGCGCGCCGTTGCGGAGCACCGCGTACGAGGCGATCGTGCCGTCGTCGGTCGCGGGTTGCCACGAGAGGTAAAGGCCGGCCGAGGTGAGGCGAGCGGCGACCGTCGGGGCGGTCGGCGGCCGCACGTCGGCGATCAGGCCGAACCACCCGGGCACGAGCGTCTGGATCTCGTAGGTCCCGTCGGCGTCGCGCGTGTAGCCGGTCAGCTGGCTCGTCGTCAGCCCCGCCGCAGTGAGCGGGTTGATCGGCGTCCAGGCGGTCCCGTCGGCCGAGAACGCCGGGATGAGCCCTGCGGACGGCTTCGCGATGTGGACGGTGACCGGCGCGCCAAACCCGTCTAGCGGCGCCTGGTTGTCGGTCTCGGTCACCGTCAGCTGAACGGCGTAGCCGTTCGGGTCGGGCGGCTGCTGCGCCGCGCTGAGGGTCACCGCGGCCGGGACCGGGAACGCCGCCGCGGGCCAGCTCGCGGTGGCGACGCCGTCGGCTGTGCTCACCTGGCCCGCGGGAACCGGCGTGGGCGGCGGAGGCGGCGGCGCGATCCCACCGACCACCGTGCTGTCGACGACGTTGCTGTCGACGTTGATCGTCACCCCGCCGTACGTCTCGTTGTGACCTCCCTTGTACTGATGAACACGCTGATGGTCGGCCCAGATCGAGTCGCTCACATAGCGGTCGCCGAAGACGCTCTGGACGCCGTTCCAGTTCGCGATCCACGCGAGGTCCGTCAGCGTGTCGAGGGTCGAGACGTCGCGAATCGTCGACGCGGCGCTGCCGTAGACGCCCGCCACGTAGCCGACCGCGCGCAGCTCGTCGTCCCAGGCCGAGACGAACGAGCGGACGGCGTTCGAGCAGGCGGTGTTGCCGACCTTGTAGCCCTCCATGTCGAACCAGATCGGGCTCCCGCCCGGGATGCCGAGCGCCTGCGCCTTGGCGACCGCGTCGTCGGCAGCGGCGCGACCCTGTGACGCGGCGGTCGAGAGCGTCGTCGAGAGCTTGGAGAGCCCGCTCTGACCGACGCACGGCGCCTGGAGGCCGACGTACAGCGGCAGCAGGCTCCACCCGAGGGCCGTCGAGTCCAGCACCCACTGCGGTGTCAGGTTGGGCTGGGCGCACGCACGGTTCGTGCCGCCGATGTAGATGCCGAGCGCACGGTACGGCGACGCCGACCACGCCTGCAGCGACGCCGTCGTCGGCGCCTTGCACGCATCGAAGGCGTAGCCGGTGAACACGCCGGCGCGCATCGAGGTGCCTGCTGCGTTCACGCTCGCCGGGAGGAACAGCATGAGCGTGAGCGCGACGAGACCGAGGCGTCTCACCCGCCCAAGGGTGCAGACCTATTGTTCGAAACGTCTAAAGGTTGCTCAGCGCGCTCAGGAGGCCGTCCACTTCGTCCGCCGTGTTGTAGTGCGCGATGCCGGCGCGGAGCGACTGCTCCGGCAGGCGCGGGCCGAGGGCGACGCAGTACCAGTTGTCCGCGTACCAGACGCCGAACCCCAGGTCGGCCAGCGTGTGCGCGGCGATATCCGCCGGCATGCCGTCGACATTGAAGAGGAACGTCGGCACGCGACCTTCCATCGTCGGCGGCCCGTACAGCGTCACCGTGCCGGGCAGTCCCGTGAGGAACCGTTCGCCGAGCTCCCGCTCGTACGTGCGGATCTGCTCCATCCCGCCGATCGTCTCGAGGTAGGCGATCGTCGCGCTGAAGCCGGCGAGCAGCTCGTACGGAAGCGTCCCCGTCTCGAACCGCAGCTTGGACGGCCGCGCTTTGTACGGGCGCCATGTCTCGGCGAGCTCACGGAGTGTGAACGCGATCCCGAGGTGCGGCCCGCAGAACTTGTAGGGCGAGCACAACAGCACGTCGCAGCCGATCGCCGCGACGTCGATCGGCTCGTGCGCCGCGTAGTGCACCGCGTCGATCCACGACAACGCACCGGCATCCCGCGCGAGCGAGCAGATGCGCGCGGCGTCGGCGAGCGATCCGGTCGCATTCGACGCGATCGCGAACGCGACGACCCGCGTCCTGTCGGAGAGCTGCTGCTCGAGGCTCTCGTAGTCGACCGTGAACTCGTCGGTCGCCTCGACGATCTTCACGACGAGGCCCTTGTCCTCTGCCAGCTCCACCCACGGCGCAACGCCGCCGTCGTGGTCGAGCATCGTCGTCACGATCTCGTCGCCTGCTCGAAGCTCGCGTCCCGCCGTCCGCGTGAGCGCGAAGTTCAAGGTTGTCATGTTCATACCGAAGGAGATCTCCTCCGGCGTCGCGCCGAGGAAGCGCGCCGCGTCGTCCTTCGCGCGCGTGAGGATCGCCTCGACCGCGTGCCCCGTCGCGTACGGCGCACCGAGGTTGCCCGACGCCTCGCGGAGGGCATTCGCGATCGCCTGGCCGACCTCGTCGGGCACCTGCGTGCCGCCGGGGGCGTCGAAGAACGCGAACCCGTCCTGGAGCGCCGTGAAGCGCGACCGGACAGCGTCGACGTTCACGGTGTTTCTCCGTTCAAGATCCGCGCCAGCATGGACAGGTCGATGTTCCCTCCCGAGACCACGCAGACCACCTTTCGTCCTACGTCGTTGTCGAGGGCAGCAGCGAGCGCGAGCGCTCCCGCTCCCTCCGGTATGACCCGCGTCCGCTCGGCCATGAGCCGGACGGCGGCGGCCACCTGCTCGAGCGAGGGCGCGAACGCGCCGTCGAGGAGCTGCGCGGCGTGCTCCCAGACGCGCGGAATCAGCTCGCGGCTGCCCGAGCCGTCCACGAACGACGGCTGATACTCGACACCGGTCGGAGTGCCGCCGGCGGCGAACGTGGCAGCGACCGGGGCGCCGGTCGCCGGCTCGGACGAGTAGAACCGCACCTCGGGACGCAACGCCTTCACCGCGCTCGCGACGCCGGTGACGAGGCCGCCGCCGCCGTACGGGACGACGACCGCGTCGAAGCCCTCGAGCTGCTCGACGAGCTCGAGCCCGATCGTCCCGTTGCCCGCCATCACGCGGTCGTCGGCGACCGGATGGACGAAGAGGCCGTCGACGCCGGGGTAGCTGCCCGTGACCATCGTGTTCCACCAGTCGTCGTACGGCACCTTGATCACGCGGCCGCCGTAGCGCTCGATCGCGTCGATCTTCGTCTGCGGCGCGTGGTCGGGGACGACGATGGTTGCCCGGAGGCCCCGGGTGCGCGCGACGTACGACAGCCCCTGCGCCATGTTTCCGGCGCTCGCGGTCAGCACGCCGCCCGCCAGCTCCTCCTCGGTCGCCTGCAGCACCGCGCTCCCCGCACCGCGGATCTTGAACGACCGCACCGGCTGCAGCAGCTCGAGCTTCAGCCAGATCTCGGCGTCCGTGTCGACATCGAGTCGCACGAGCGGCGTGCGAAGCGCGACACCGTCGAGCACCCGGCGTGCCCGGCGGATCTCGTCGAGCGGGATCACAGCGAGACGACCGTCCCCGCATCCTCCGCCTGGGCGCGCTGAAGGACGAGCTCGCCGGCGGCGAGGTCCTCCACCCCGATCCCGAGCGACTTGAACAGCGTGATCTCGTCGTCGGAGCTCCGGCCCGCGGCCGTGCCGAGCAGGATCTCGCCGAGCTCGGCCCGGATGTGCTCGGGGCCGAACAGGCCTTCGCGCTGCGGGATCAGGAAGTCACCCGCCTCGTTCAGGGTCGACTCGCGCCGGTCGACGAAGAGCGACGCGTCGACCACCGTCTGCGAGTCGAACTCGCGCGCGGTCGGGATGCTCGAGCCGACGCCGTTGATGTGCACGCCGGGCTTCAGCCACTTACGCTTCACGATCGGTTCCGCCGACGCCGTCGTCGTGCAGATCACGTCGGCCTCGCGCACGGCCTCCTCCGCAGTCGCGACGCTCTCAGCGCCCTCGAGTGACCGCCCGCTCGCGCTCCACAGCACGACGCGGTCGAATGAGCGCACCGCGCGCATCGCGTCGAGGTGCGAGACCGCCTGCGTGCCCGAGCCGAGGATCGCCAGCGTCCTGACGTTCTCGCGGGCGAGAAGCCGGGTCGCGACACCCGAGACGGCGGCGGTGCGGATCGCGGTGATGCCGCCGGCGTTCATGAGCGCGCGCGGCTCGCCGGTCTTGCCGTCGAAGAGCGCCACGAAGCCCTGGTGGGAGTCGAGGCCGCGCGAGCTGTTCCCCGGCACGATCGTCAGCGCCTTCAGCGACCACCACGCCGCGTCTCCGCCGCGATGAGCCGGCATCAGGCCCATCAGGCTCGGCTCGTCCGGCGGCCGGAAGACGGGACGAAGTGGGTTGTAGACCTCGCCGCGCGCCAGCGAGCGCAATGCGCCGTCCATCGCCTCGATGCAGTCGGCCATCGGCAGCAGCCGGCGCACGTCGTGCTCGTCCAGCACCCTCACCATGCTCATTCGAAGAGCCCTCCGATCCGAACGAGGTCTTCGTTGGTCAACTCGATCTGCATCGCCTCGAGCACCGGATCGAGGTGCGCCGCGCGGTTCGGGCCGCACACGGCGCCGTCGCAGCGATGCATCACCCAGGCGAACGCGAGCCCGGCCATCGAGACGCCGCGCGAGGCGGCCTCGTCGGCGAGCGCCTCGAGCGCGTCGAACACCCCGTCGTCGTTGTAATGCGCGTATCCGCCTGGTCGCTGCGTCATCCGCGAGCCTTCGGGATACGCCTCGCCGCGCCGGTACTTGCCCGTGAGCCAGCCGCCCGCGAGCGGCCCGAACGGGACGTACGGGATGCCGCGCTCGCGGCAGTGCGGCAGGACGTCGTTCTCGTCGGCGCGCCCGAGCAGCGAGAACGAGTTCTGGACGAGCGAGGGGCTGGTCCGGCGAATCGCCGCCAGCTCGTAGTTGCTCAGTCCCCAGGCGACGATCACGCCCTCGTCGAGCAGCAGCTCGAAGCACGCGATCGTCTCCTCCAGCGGCACGGACTCGTCCGGCTCGTGCGCCAGGTAGTAGTCGACGCGCTCGACGCCGAGACGCTCGAGCGACGCGCGGATCTGGCGACGGATCCGCTCAGGCGCGAGCCCGGTGTCGCCGGGCGTGCCCGTCGTCGAGTGGAAGACCTTGGTGGTGAGCTTCGGCCGGCGGTCGCGCTCGCGCATCCACTCGCCGATCCAGCGCTCGCTCGTGCCGCCGCCGTACGCGTCGCCGGTGTCGAACCACGTGATGCCGGCGTCCCAGGCCCGGTCCATGATCGCGAACGCCTCGTCGCGCTCGATTCCTTGCCCGAAGAACGCGGGCGCCGAGCCGACGCCGCCGAAGTTCCCGCAGCCGAGAGCGACGTCGGTCACCGAGTCTTGCTCCGGCGCCGGCAAAGCCGCCGCCTCCGCCTATGAGTCTCCGTCAAGCCTACGACTCCGGCAGGTTCATCCGCGTCAGCTCGTTGCGCACGTCCCAGAGCTCCGGGAAGAACGAGTGATGGATCAGCCTGCCCATGACCTCGACCGGCGTGCCCTGCGTGCCGATCACGTCGCCGCCGATCGTGCGCTGCACGACCTTGAAATGGCGGACGCGCCACACGGTCACGCGCTCGTCCAGCTCGATGCACTGTTCCGCGAGGTTGTAGAGAACGTCGTGCTCGCGGCCCTGCGTGTAGACCTCGACGAGGGACAGGCCGGCGCGCTCGTGCGCGGCGTGGAACTGCTCGCCGAGCAGCTTCGCCACGCGCCGCAGCTCCTTGAAGCCGGGCGAGTCGAAGCCGCTGCCGTGACCGAGCACCTTGCGGACCTCGGTGTACTCCCACGGCGACATGTGCTCGAGCATGTCGAGCGCGAGCGTGACGAGCTTGAAGCAGTCGTTCGCGCGCCGCAGCAGCCGGAGCGCCGCGGGGACGTCGTCCTCCCCGACGAGGCGGGCTGCCTCTTCGATCTCGTTCCAGGCGAGCTTGAGCCAGATCTCCGACGTCTGATGCACCGACTGGAACAGGAGCTCGTCGCGGTGCACCCACTCGTCGGCCGTCTTCTGCAGCGCGAGCAGCTCGTCGGTGCGGAGGTAGCGCTCGTAGTCCGACCCGGCGGTCCCGGGCAGGACGGGCTTCGCCAGCTCGCTCATCGTGTCTCCGTTCCGTCGTAGATCTTCATCTCGAGCCCCGCGAGCGGCTCGCCGCCGTCGGCCGTGACGAGCCAGGTGTCCTGCATGTAGAGGCACGACCGGCCGTCCTGCGAGATCGCGTGCGGGTGCATGGAGAAGACCATGCCTGCGGCGAGCTCCGTCTCGTCGCCTTCGCCGATCTTCGGCCACTCGATCATCGTCATGCCGATCGAATGGCCGGTGACGTGGCCGAGCTTGAAGCCGCGGTCGTGGAAGCCCTTCGACACGGCCCGATGGACGTCGTGCGCCGTCGCGCCGGACCGGAGTGCGCCCCGGGCCGCCTCGTAGTACTCGTCGTAGGCATCCATCATCTGCTTCGTCTCGTCGTTCGGCGCGCCGGGGCAGATCGCGCGTGAGACCTCGACCCAGTGACCGCCGGCGCCGGCGATCTCGAGCGACGGCAGCACCATGTCGGTGGGGGCGATCCGGTAGTCGCCGGCGATCTTGAACTCCGGCAGCGCGCCGCCGTTCGGCCCGGTCAGCACCATGTCCATCGTCAGCCGTCCGCAGCCCTGCTCCACGAAGTACTGCTCGCACGGTGCGAGGATCTCGCGCTCGGTCTTCCCCGGCGCGACGTGCTCGAGGAAGATCCAGAACCCCTCGGTGTTGATGCGAACGCTGTCGCGCACCGAGTCGAGCTCGTAGTCGCTCTTGACGGCACGTGCGTGATCGAACTGCTCGTCCCAATGAACGACCTCGGCGGCGTCCTCGAGCGCGCGGAAGTCGCGCACGGTCATCACGTAATCGAGGCCGTACACGCCGACGCGCTTGCCCTTGATGCGGTCGGCAAGCCACTCGCCGGGCTTGTCGACGAACACCTGGTCGTCGATCCATGTCGTGCCGTGCTCGCCGACATAGCGCGCCTCGGTCGGGAAGACGATCGACGGCTCGCCCTCGAGCGGCAGGAGGACATAGGCGTAGCGATGGACGATCACGAAGCCCGACATGTACGTGACCGCGCCCTCGAACCCGGTGTACTCGTTGCCGCTGACGATCACGGCGTCGAGGCCGTCACGCGCCATCGCCGCGCGCACGTTGGCGTACCGGCGATCCACTTCTGCTTTCACCACGACGCCTCCACCCCTTTCACCAATGCCCAGATCGTCTCGTGCGTCGGCGTCGGGACGCCGAGCTTCTTGCCGAACCCGGCGATGCCGCCGTTCAAGAAGTCCACTTCGGTCTGCCGGTGCGCCTCGACATCCTGCAGCATCGACGCCTTGTGGCCGTAGGCGACGTCCGGCCGCGCCGCGTAGTCGATCAGATCCTCGGGGTCGGAGTCGAGCACGATCCCCTGGGCCTCGGCGACGGCCTTGCCCTCGTCGACGAGGTGCGAGGCGAGGCGCCGCAAGTCGGGGCGCTCGCAGACGCGGCCGTGCGTCAGCCCCGTGAGCGCCCCGAGCGGGTTCGTGGCCGCGTTGAAGATCACCTTCCGCCACTGCGGCCCGCGCGCGTCCTGCACCGCCTCCGTCGGCATCCCGCCGCGTGTGCAGGCGTCGGCGAGGCGCTCGACCTGCTCGAACGGCGCCGGCCTGTCCTCGAACGGGCCGAGGGTCGTGTCGCCCTTCACGTCCCATTGCACGACGCCCGGTGCGGTGATCTTCCCCGCGGGGAACGTCGTGCCGCGGATGACCCGCTCGACATGGCGGGCGAGCACTTCCTCGTTCCCGATCCCGTTCTGCACCGTCGCGACGCAGCCGTCTGCGAAGGCATGGGCCGTCGCGGCGAGCGCGGCGTCGGTGTGCATAGCCTTCGTCGCGACGATCCCGAAGTCGCATGGCGGCAGCTCGGCCGCGACGCTCGTCGCGCGGAGGCGACCGGTCACCTCGCCCGCTCCCGTCAGCCTGAGGCCGTCGCGGTTGATCGCGTCGACGTGCTCCTGCGCGAGGTCGTATGCCCACACCTCGACGTCGTCCAGCGTCGCCAGGTTCGCCGCGAAGAGCGACCCGACGGCACCGCACCCGATGACCGCTATGACCACGAGTCCTCCTTCGCCTTGATCAAACGTTCCATCGTCTCGTGCAGCGGCGCGGGCACCCCGACGCGGTGCGCCTCGCGCACGAGAGCGCCGGTGATCATGTCGATCTCGGTCCGGCGGTGCGCGTCGACGTCCTCGAGCATCGACGGGTAGTGCGCGCTGCCGCGCCGGGTCGCGAGCACGTTCATCTCCCACGGGTCCTCGCCGAGCTCGACGCCGGCGGCCGCGGCTACGGCCTTGCCCTCGTCCATCAGCCCCTTGACGAGGTGCCCGAGGTCGTCCGGCCGGCCGAGCGCCGCGAAATGCGGGTCGTGGGGCAGCCCCGTCAGCGCCGCGACGGCGTTGACCGTGGCGTTGAAGATGAGCTTCGACCACTGCGCGGGACGCAGGTCCTCGAACGCCTCGGCCGCGAGGCCCGAGGAGACGATCAGCTCGGCGACCGACTGCGCGTCGGCGTACGTCGTTCCGCGCGCGGGGCCGATCCACGTCGCGGTGTCGAGGACGTATTGCACGTGCGTGTCCTCGTGTCGCGTGCCGCTCATGAACGTGACCGCAGCGAGGATGCGCCAGGCGCCGTGGCGTGCGACGACCTCGTCCGCGCCGATCCCGTTCTGCACGGTCATCACGACGGCGTCGGGCCAGTGGCCGGCAAGCCGCGCGGCGACCGTCTCGAGATCGGTGCCCTTGCACGCAAGGATCACGAGCTCCGGCGTCGCCAAGTCGTCGGGGCTCGTCGCCGCTGCGAGCTGCGCGGTGAAGTCCGCACGGCCGCTGACGCGCAGGCCGTGCGTTCGCAGCGCCTCGGCGTGCTCCTCACGGCGTGTGAGCGCAGACACCTCGGCGACGCGCGCGAGGTGCGCCGCGAAGAGGCTGCCGATCACACCTGCGCCCGCGACGCAGACCCGCGCCATGGCACTCCTCTCAGTCGCAGCTCACGCCCGCCGGTGAGACCCGACGGCCGCAGGATCAGGACCGCCGCCATCAGGATCCCGACGACGATCTCCGCGGTGCCCGGCGGCAGGTCGATGTGCCAGCCGAGCACCGAGGTCCCGTTCTCGGCGACGGCGAGCCAGGAGTCGAGGGCGCTGACGGCGAGCGCGCCGACGACCGCGCCGAAGAGGCTCGTCGCCCCGCCCACCACGAGCATCGCGAGGGTGATGAACGTGAGGTCGAGGTACACGGAGTTCACCTGCACGGGGAGCAGGTGGACGTACAGCCCGCCCGCCAGGCCGGCGAGGAACCCGGAGACTGTGAACGCGATCAGCCGCTGGCGGTACACCGATGCGCCGACCGCGCGTGCCGCGGCGTCGTCCTCGCGCGTCGCCCGAAGGAGGCGGCCGTAGCGGCTGCGGGCATACGCGAACGCGACGACGACGCAGACGACGGCCGCGATCCCGGCCTGGCGAAGGCCCGTCGTCTCCGGCACCGACGAGAACGCGTTCTGACCAGGCCCGATGCGCTCCTCGTACGTGAGGATGTTGTGGGTGATCTCGAGCACGGCGAACGTGGCGATACCGGCTGCGAGACCCGACAGGCGCATGAGCGGGATGCCGACCACGAATGCCGCGATCCCGCCGACGATCGCCGCGATCGCCAGGGACGTCACGTTGCCGGTGTGCCGGTGGACGAGGAAGTGCGCGAGGTTCGGCATGATCGCGGGCTTCTCGCTCGTCGGCACGGAGAGCACGCCGGCGGTCCAGGCGCCGAGCGCGACGAAGCTGATGTGCCCGAACGACAGGACGCCTGAGTTGCCGATGAAGACGTACAACGCGACGACGATCGAGACCTTGACCAGCGTGTCCGTGAAGTAGGTCTGCGTGGAGATGGACACGAGCGTGCCGAGGAGGGCCGCAGCGGCGACGAGCACGACCGGCCCGATCAGCTCCTCGAGGTGCCTCATACGCGTTCCACGGTCTTCGAGAAGTCGAACAGGCCGCGCGGCCGCACGAGGAGGACGAGGATCACGGCCGCGAAGACGAGGGCCGGCAGGTACTGGCTCTGGTTGGTCGGCAGCGCCCCGCCGAGGACGCCGGTCGCGAAGCCGATCGTGAAGCCGCCGAGCGTCGCCGGGATCGGCCGGTTCAGGCCGCCGACGACGACTCCCGCGAGCACGACGATCGTGTCTCGCAGAGCGAAGTCGGGTGTGACGAGCGGCGACTGGACGGTGAGCATCACGGCGACGACCGCGGCGAGCGCGCCCGAGAGCAGCACCGCGAGCGAGATGACCCGGTTCGCGCGCACGCCGAGCATCCTCGACGTGGAGAAGTCCATCGAGGCAGCGCGCATGTGGAGGCCGATCTCGGTGCGGGTGAGCAGGACCTGCAGGAGCACCAGGCAGACGACCGCAACGACGACCGCGACGACCGCGATCTTCCGGATGTCCACCCCGGAGAGCGTCCACGGCCGGTTCAGGTACGCGAGCGAGGTTGCGATCTTGCCGAG
>DASXDB010000183.1:0-4845 GCA_036490895.1 Gaiellaceae bacterium | reverse complement strand
GCGGCCAGCGTCGAGATCGAGGCGCCGACCATGCCCCAGCGCGGGATCAGCCAGAAGTTGAGCCCGACGTTCGCCGCCGCGCCCACGCCGGTGACCACCCAGTTCAGCTGTGTCTTGCGCGCGCGGCCGCTGCCGATCGCGAGCACCGTGTAGCCGGCGTAGACCGCGCCGGCGAACGCGAGCAGCGCCACTCCCTTCTCGGCGCGCTGATAGTGGGGCGCGGTAAGGAGGCGCGTCCACCACGGCGCCAGCGCGCCGAGCGCAAGCGCGACCCACGACGCGAAGGCGAGGAGGTAGGTCAGCACGAAGGCGTACGTCCGCTTCGCCTCGCGGTCGTCCTCGATCGAGTACGCGAACGCGGGCCATGCGGTGCGGAACGCGATCATCACGAAGGTGATCACCGATGCGATCTTGACCGCGGCCGAGTAGACGCCGACCTCGGCCTTGTTCGTGTACCAGACCAGAAACTCGCGGTCGACGAAGTTGATCGCCCAGAGCGCGAGCGCCGAAGGCACGAGCGGCATCCCGAAGCGCTGCATGCCGCGGAACAGCGTCCGGTCGAATTCGAGGCCGAGCTGCTCGGTGCGGTAGGCGACAAGCGCGAGGTACACGACGAGCGTGCCCGTGAAGTTGCCGACGACGAGACCGATCGCGCCCCAGTGGAAGACCGCGACGAACACGACCATCGCGACGACGGTGACGACCACGTTCGCGATGCTCGCGATTGCGAAGGCGGTCGAGCGCTCTTCGGCACGGAAGAGGTTGGTGAGCTGCTGGTAGTTCGTCTGCGCCCAGAGGCCGACGGCGCCGGCGCGGACGAGCCACGGGTCGTGGCCGAGCCCGATCCAATGCGCGATCGGACCGGCGAACACGACGCCGAGGACGAGCCCGACGGTCGCCATCGCCATCGTGAACCAGAACGACGTGCGGACGACAGTGAGCTTGGCGGGCGGCTCCTTCGCGTCGAAGTAGAAGCGGAAGAACGCCGACGCGATCCCCATCTGGAGCACGATCGCGAGGACAGCCGTCGCGGCGGTGACGATCTCGACGCGGCCGTACGCGTCCGGCGGCAGGTAGTGCGTGTAGAGCGGCAGCAGTATCGTCGCGAGCACGCGCGAGACCAGACCGCCGAGGCCGTAGATCACCGAATGGCGCCCGAGGCGCCGCAACTGGAAGGCGAGGCTCACTCGATCAGAGGGAACGGTAGAGATCGATCAGGCGGTCGGCGATCCGGTCGATGTCGTGCACCTGCTCGACGTAGGCGCGGCTCGCCGCCCCGATATCCTTGCGTAGCGCCGGTTGCTCGACGAGTGGACGGAGCGCGTCGACGAGCGTCTCCTTCGTCGCGGGCACGATCGGGATCCGGATGCGATAGCCCTCGGCGCTCCGCTCGACGACGTCGGGCTTCAGGTACGTGACGACCGGCTTGCCGAAAGCCATCGACTCGAGCGCGAAGACGCCGTGCCACCCGGCGTTGAGCTGGTCGACGACGATGTCCGCACGCCGGTAGCGGTCGCGCGCCTCCTCGTGCGGGACACCCTCGACGATGTCGAGCTCGACGTCGAGTTGCTCACACGCCTCGATCACGTAGCGCGTCCCCTTCTTCTCGCGGTTCGACGGCGCGTGCACGACGAGGGGTCGCGCGCTGTCGGACGGCGGGACGGGCGTGAACGGCCGGAGGTCGAGGCCGGGCGGGATCACATGCGCCTCCGGCACCCAGCGGATCGCGTCGTAGCTGCCGACGATCTCCGCGTCGACGCGTTTCCCGAACGCGAGCTGCTCGGCCGTCTTCCCGCGGATGTCGGAGCCGAGGTAGTGGAAGACGCTCTTCTTGCGCAGCAGGCGCAGGAGCGGGAACTGGATCGACTTCGGAATCAACGTCAAGCCGAAGTAGAAGTGGAAGACGTCAGTCGTCGGCGCGAGGCGGGCAAACGCCGCGAGCTGCTGCGCGAGCTTCACCGGCAACGGCCCTCGCCGGTCGAGCGACCAGTCGGCCTCATGGTGGAGTTTCCCGCGCTCGAAGACGACGAGGCGAGCGTCGACGCCCTTGCGCTTCAGCGCCTGCACGTTCTCCCACGGGATCCCCGCGATGTTGACCGGACAGTGCGTGACCCTCAGTACCGGTTGTGGATCGTTCACTGTCCTTCCCGCTTTGGTCTGACCACTCAAGGTGTTCCGCAGAGGCATGTCCTCGCTGGGCCGTTCGGTCGACGAGCGCGGTTCCACCACGCGGTTTGGCGATCGGACGGGGATCACGACGCGCGATTTGGTCTGACCACTGAGCGTGGCCCGAACAGTCACTCGTCGAACTCGAGCTGATCGAAGTAGCGGAGCGCGGTTCGACCCGGTCGGACCCTCGAGGCGTACGAACGCAGCTCTTCGTCGGAGATCTCGCCGATCGCGCGCTTCACGCCGAGGTACGGCAGGTTCAGGTCCTCCTGGTAGACGATCGTCGAGATCCGCGGATTGATCTCGATCACGTGCTCGCCGACGAGCTGGATGTTGAAGAAGTGCTCGATGCCGAGCTCGGCGACGATCAGGTTGCCGGTGCGCATCAGCTCCTCGTCGTCGAGCGTGACGAAGAACATTGCGAGGCCGGCGCGCATCGCCTCGCGGGTCTTCGGATGGCCCAGCACGATCTCGGTGCCGTTGCCGATCCCGTCGATCGTGCGCTCGCCGCCCACGGCGAGCTCCATCACGAGGAGGTCGGGGCCGCCGTCGTCCGGCAACAGCTCGACTGCTTCCTCGAGCCGCATCGCCACCGACCCCGGGCGCTCGTTCAGAAGTTGATCCGCGCGGTCGACCGTCGGGTCGAGGACGCGAAAGCCGCGCGACCCGGAGGAGAACACCGGCTTGAAGCAGACAGGCCGCCTGGGATAGCCGAGCTCCTCCGCGGCAGCCGCCACCTGGCGCGCACCGTTCACCCGCCGGAACTCCGGCGCGCGCACACCGATGCGATGCAGGAACGCGTAGGTCTCGGCCTTGTCGTTCGACCGCTCGATCGCGTCGGGACTCGACACGAGCACGGGGATCGGGAACCGGTCGACGTGCGCCGCCAGCCCTTCGAGGTCGAACGACGACTGCGGCAGGATCGCGTCGACGCGCTCGCGCTCGGCGACCGCGAGCATCGCATCGGGGAATGCCGGATCGGACCCCGCAGGGACGATGTGGAACGCGTCGCAGAGGTGCCTTCCGACCGAGCGCTCGCTCATATCGGTGCCGACGAGCCGCACCTCCCGCTCGCCGTTGCGGCGAAGCGCGTTCAACAGCGCCGCCGTCCCGGGCGCGCCCGACGCGGTGACCATGACCGTGATCGGCTTCACGAGAGATCGATTCTGTCGTTCCGGAGCTGCTCGAGCCGCGCGGCCCGGTCGGCGTCGAGCATCGACTCCATCGACTCGCGCATCGTCGCGCCCTGGAACGCCCAGATCTCCGGGTGCGTGAGCAGCTGCAGCCACTCGAACGCACCCGCGGCGAGCTCCTCGTGCGGGCAGCCGTGCCGCCAGTGCTGGTTCGAGTCGGAGCGGTAGTGGTCGGGATCGAAGAACGGCGGCTCCATCACGTTCACCGCGCCCGCGATCCGCTCGCGCATGTAATCGGGGTCAGGGTTGTGCCACGCGACCACCGGGTCGAAGCGCGAGTCGAGGTCGACGTTCGGCCACACCGCGTGGTGTGCAACGCGATGTCCCAGCGACCGGAGGCGCGCGATCGCACGCTCCCCCTCCGGCGACGCGAGGTTGTAGAAGACCGAGCGCGTCATCAGGAACCACGTCGACCACGCGCCCTCCTCCGCCTCGACCTGGGCAACGGCAAGCGCGCCGTCGAGAGACAGGTCGACGTCGTGGCGAAGGATGAGGTCGCCGGCGGTGGGCGCCGCATCGAATCCGGCCCACCGGTACCCACCGTCACAAGCGGCGCGGAGCAGCTCGCGGTAGTGCGCGAGTGAGAACTCGCAGATCACTCGACCTCCACGTCGAGGAGCGTGCACGCCGCCTCCGCGCGATGGAGGGCTTCGAGGTTCGTGTCGCCGGTCGCGATCACGTAGCCGCGCCGGTCGCCGTCGAGCCGTACGGGACGGATCGTCTCGCCGAGCTGCAGGTAACTGTCCGCCTGGACGACTCCCGGGAACGCGAGCAGCTTGTCGAGCGGCCCCACCCGCTTCACGACGCCCGTCGGCAGCGGCCCCGGCGACGCGGTGAAGAAGCGGATCGCGAGCGGTTGCGCGAACTGCGGCCGCACGAGCTCGTCGGGCAGCTCGTCGCCGAGCGCCATGCGCAGCTGCACGTCGACGAGGTCGACGCCGACCGCCCACCGCACGAGGTCGGCCATCTGGCCGCCCGGGATGCGCGCCGCGCACTCGACGACGATCACGCGCCCGTCCGGCGCCGCGATCAGCTGCGGGAACGCGATTCCCGTGCGCAGCCCGAGCGCGTGGACCGTGTGAACCGCGACACGCTCCGACACCGACAGCTGCTCGGGCGGGATGGTCGGTGGGTACACGTGGATCCAGCCGACGCCGAACCCGATCCCGGGCGGCCGCATCCGGTCCGAAAGGGTGAGCAGGATCCCCTCGCCGCCGCGCGCGATCACGATGCCGTTCATCTCCGTCCCCTCGACGTACTCCTCGAGGACCGCCTCGCCGCTCGGCGACGCCACGAGCGCCTCGTGCAGGTGACGGTCGACGTCATCGAGCGACTCGATGCGGAACACGCCGCGCTGGCCGCCGCTGTCGGCCGGCTTCAGCACCGCCGGGAACCCGACCTCGTCGCCGGCACGCCGCGTCTCGGACAGCGTCCGCACGGCGGCGAAGCGCGGCTGCGGCACGCCCGCCTCGGCCAGCCGGCG
>DASXDB010000182.1:0-5589 GCA_036490895.1 Gaiellaceae bacterium | reverse complement strand
GCGTGTCGAGACCGAGGTCTTCGGCTTCCATCGCGGGGAAGCCTAGTCCTACGGCGCGGTGGAAAGCGTCAGTGGAATCCCGGACGGATCGACGAGCTCGCGATCCTCGGCTGCGCCGTGAATCGTCGCTCCGATCAGGCGAGCACGGTCTGCCGCCGCATACGGAGCGCCCTGGCTCTGCCACGTGTTCGCACCGACGTGGTGGTGGTAGCCGCCCGAGGCGAGGAACGCCGCCTGCGCGCGCAGCTCCGCCATCAGCTCGAACCCGAGGCTCTGCCAGAACTCGACGGTCGACGGAATCTCGGCGACACAGAAGTGGACGTGCCCCATCGTCGTTCCCTCGGGCAGGCCGGCGAACGGCTCGTCGCCGATCCCGCGGACGAGGTCGCCCGTGTCGAGCGGCAGCGTCGTCATCGTCTGGCCGACCTTGCCCTCCCACGTCTCACGCGGCCGGTCGGCGTAGATCTCGATGCCGTGGTAGTCGGGGTCGCGCAGGTAGAGCGCCTCGCTGACGCGGTGATCGGACATACCCGTCAGCTCGATCCGGTCGCGGGCCGCGTGCTTGAGCCAGCGGCCGAGGTCGGCGCGCGTCGGCAGAAGCAACGCGAAATGGAAGAGCCCCGAGTAGCCCTCCGCGGACTGCGCGCCCGGCTGCTCCGTCAGTAGAAGCAGGTCCTCCCCACCCGTGCCGAGGCGCGCGGTGCCGTTCTCGCGGCCGTGGACGCGCAGGCCGATCGCCTGCTCGTAATAGCCGAGCGACCGCCCGAGCTCGGCAACGGTGAGGTGCACGGCGCCCATCCGCATGCCGCGAATATACGGACATGGACTCGGTGCGGGTCGACAAATGGCTGTGGGCCGCTCGCTTCTACAAGACGCGCGCGCTGGCGACCGACGCGGTGCTCGGTGGGCACGTGCAGGTCAACGGCGCCCGCGTGAAGCCGGCGAAGGACGTGCGCGTCGGCGACGCGATGCAGATCCGGATCGAGACGATCGAATGGAGCATCGACGTGCGCGGCCTCGCAGACCGGCGCGGCCCTGCGACCGTCGCGCGGGCGCTCTACGAGGAGCGGCCGGAATCGAAGGAAGCGCGGGAGCGACAGGTCATGCAGCGCCGGCTCGCGAAGCCGATCGGCGCCGACCTCGGCGCCCGGCCGACCAAGCAGGACCGGCGCCGACTCGACGCGCTACGGCGAGCGCAGCGCCGATCGCGCTGAGCACGGCGAGGACAAGCGCGAGCAGCCACCAGCGGAAGCCCGCTGCATGCGCAGGCGGCTGCCAGGTGTGAGTGTCGAGCGACGCGAACGTCGTCGTGCCGCGGCCGACCGTCAACACCTTTCCATCGCCCGTCACGTGCAGCCTGAGCGACCACATCAGCCTCGGCGGGAGACCGGCGACGTCGAAGCAGCGAGCCGTCGACGCCGCCGTGTCGAGTGCGTGCACGAACGGCTGACCGTTCCCATCGTAGAGCGTGTACGCGAAGCGACCATCGGGGCTCATGACGCGGCTGAGCGGGTTGCCGCGCATCCTCTCGGCCGCGTCGCGCGGGTCGACGATCGGCTTCGCGACCAGCCTCCGCGCTGCGACGTCGTACGCGCGCACCTCGTAGCGGGTCGGATCGACGACGGAGAGATAGTGGATCAGGAAGATGCGCGCGCCGTTCGGTGAGACCGCGTCGAAGCTGTAGTCGCCTTTCAGCAGCACGACCCGTGCGTCACCGAGGTTATGCGCGCCGAGGACGAGCAGGCGGGTCTGTGCGCGCGGAAAGCTCGTGCGCGGCTCGATCAGGACGAGCGTGCGCCGGTCGGCGGACAACCCGCTCGCCGAGCCGTCGTAGGCGACCGCGGGGATCGTCCACGTGCCCGGCCACGTCTGCATGCGCACGATCTGCCCGCCGTCGCGCCGCGTGGCCTCGACGACCGTCTGCTTCCCGACCGTCACCGTGACGTACCGGAACATCCCACCCGGAGCCGCGATCCCCGACGCCCCTACGTCGACATTCAGCACCGGTAGCCCGTCGGCGCTCGCACGAGACGCCACGAGCGAGGCGAGGACGAGGCCGGCGACGACGGCGGGCAACACGCGCATGCGTCCAATACGCACGCCGGGCCGCCGGAGGTCCGCCTGCATCGATGACTTTCGTCACCCTGACGAGTCGAACTGGAAATGGCCGAACTCGGGATCGTCGACGCGCTCGCGCGGCTCCAGCTCGCGGCACGACGCTCCGGCTACGAGGTCACGGTCACCGACGCCCCGCGCGACCTGGTCGAGCTGATCGAGCTGGCCGGGCTCTGCGACGTCCTAGGCGTCGAGCCGCTGCGGCAGCCCGAAGAGCGGGAACAACGCCTCGGTGTCGAGGAAGAACGAGAACTCCCCGACTCGGCCGCCTGAGACCTCGAGCACCTGCAGCGCCCACGCGACGTGCCCGTCGCCGTTCTCGTCCGGCTTGTACTGCGCGAACGCAGGCGATCCGTTCACGGTCCCGACAGGGATCAGCCGCGAGCCGCGGCACCCTTCGCCGGGGCCGAACCACCAGGTGAGGATGTCGGGCCGGCCGCTCAGCCACAGGTCGAACGGCGGCATCGACTGCGTCGCGTCCTCGTGGATCAGCGCGGTGAGCGCGTCGATGTCGTAACTCTCGAACGCCGCGACGTAGCGCTCGAGCAGCTCGCGATCCACCTGATCGATCGAATCGGATGCGCTCATGTCGTGCGCCTCGATCGTCGCGCGTGCACGTTGGAGCGCGCTGTTGACAGCCGCAACTGACGTCTCGAGCAGCTCGGCGATCTCGGTTGCCTGCCAGCGCAGGACCTCGGCGAGGATCAGCGCGGCGCGCTGCCTCGGCGGAAGGTGCTGCAACGCGGACACGAACGCGAGCCGAACGGTCTCGCGCTCGATCGCCGTCTCCTCGGGAAGATGCGAGTCGGGGATCGGCTGCAGCCAGACGACCTCGGTCGGCACGTTGAGGTTCTCGACCACGGGCGCGCCCGCGGGACCGAAGTCCATCGGCCGCGCGCGACGCTCGCGTCCGTTCAGCATGTCGAGGCAGACGTTCGTCGCGATCCGGTAGAGCCAGGAGCGAAGCGCCGACCGGCCTTCGAACCGGTCGTACGCGCGCCATGCGCGCACCATCGTCTCCTGCACCGCGTCCTCGGCCTCGAACGGCGAGGCGAGCATGCGGTAGCAGTACGCGGTCAGCTCCTTGCGGTACTGCTCGAGCTCCGCGCCGACATCGATCTGGGTCGCCATCGCCGCCGATGCTACTGAACCGGGCACGCTGGTTAGACGCGCAACGGCGCCGAAACTCATCGCAGGTCGGCGACGAGCCGTTCGACGGCCTCGAGGATGCCGTCACGGATGACACGCACGGCCTCGATCGGACGGCCCCAGGGGTCGTCGAAGCCCCAGTGAACCTGCTCCACGCCCGGGGTTGCCGGGCAGACGTCGTCGCGGCAGACCGTCACGGCGAGGTCGGCCCACGCGAGCGCGTCGGCGTCGAGCTGGCGGGCGACGTGGTCGGACGCGTCGATGCCGAGCTCGCGAAGCGCCTCGACGACGACGGGCTCGGCATCCGGCCCCGAGGCCGCCGCGCCCGCCGAGCGCGCTTCGTGACGCCCTGCCACGGCGCGACGGAACAGGCGCTCCGCCATGACGCTGCGGCCGGTGTTCCCGATGCACACGAAGAGCACGTTCACTCGATCGCCTCGCTCCGCCGCTCGACCAGAAGCACGTCGCGCCACACGCCGGCCAGCCTCCCGAGCCGGGCACGCCGCCCCACCACCCGGAAGCCGACGCGCTCGTGCAGCCGGAGGCTGGCGTCGTTCTCGGGGAAGATGCCGCTCTGGATCGTCCAGATCCCGGCCGACTCGGTCGACGCGATCAGACGCTCGAGCAGCAGCTGCCCGAGCCCCGCGCGGCGCGCGGACTCCGCGACATACACGCTGTTCTCGACGACGCCGCCGTAGACGCACCGGTCGGACACTGCCGAAACCGCAGCGAACCCCACGACGACGCCGTCGCGCACCGCGACGAACCGGTGCTCGGCGAGGTGCGACGCATCCCAGTCCTCCCACGTCGGGACGTCGGTCTCGAAGGTCGCATTGCCCGTCGCGATTCCCTCCGCGTAGATACGTGCGACGTCGGGCCAATGGCCGCGCCGGAGCGGCTCGATCGACACGGCCGGATTCTCGCATCACGCACCGTGGCCATGCGGCTCCGCTGACCGTCGCCGACGCACCTGCTTGGATTGGCGTCGTGCCTACCGCCACCCACATCGCCCTGCTCGGCTACGGAACGGTGGGCGCAGCCGTCGACCGGCTGCTCGCCGCCTCTGCCGACGACATCGAGCGTGCGACCGGTCACCGCTTGCGCCTCGTCAAGGCGCTGGTGCGTGAGCCGGCTCGCCACCCGGACGCACCCGCGGGGCTGCTCACGACCGAGTTCGACGAGATCGCCGACGACCCCTCGATCGCCGTCGTCGCCGAGGCGATGGGCGGGCTCGAGCCGGCCGGGCCGTACGTCCTCGACCTGCTCACACGCGGCAAGCACGTCGTGACCGCGAACAAGCAGCTCGTCGCGCGGCGTGCGCCCGAGCTTTTCGCCGCAGCGGCCGCGAGCGGCATCCAGCTCCGGTTCGAGGCGAGCGTGTGCGCGGCGATACCCGTGATCAAGGTGCTGCGCGAGGCTCTGGTCGTCACCAACGTGCACCGCGTGCTCGGGATCGTCAACGGAACGACGAACTTCGTGCTGACCGAGATGGAAGGCGGTGCGACATATGCGGAGGCGCTCGCGGATGCTCAGGCACACGGCTATGCGGAGGCGGATCCGACCGATGACGTCTCCGGCGCGGACGCGGCGGCGAAGATGGCGATTCTCGCGACGGTCGCGTTCAACACGCGGGTCGCACTCGAAGACGTCGACCACACCGGGATCACCGAGATCGATCCGATCGACGTCGCTGCGGCGCGCGAGCTCGAGATGGTCGTGCGCCTCGTCGGCGCGGCCCGACTCGTGGACGGCGCGTACGACGTCCGCGTCGAGCCAGCGTTCGTCGACGCGCAGCATCCGCTCGCGAAGGTGGACGGCGCCTTCAACGCCGTGATGCTGCAGGGAGACGCGATCCGCGAGATCACGCTGGCCGGCCCCGGCGCCGGCGGGGCCGAGACGGCGTCGGCGATCGTCGCCGACATCGCCGGCGTCCTCGGGACGACGGGGCCGCAGAGCGACCCCGTCTGGCGCAACCTCCCCCGTCTGCCGCCGGGCGAGTCACGGTCGCCGTTCTACTTCCGCCTCTTCGTCGAAGACCGGCCGGGCACCCTCGCGCGCGTCGCCGACATCCTCGCCCGGCATGCGATCTCCGTCGCGCGGCTCGTGCAGCACCAGGACGGAAGCGGCGCGACGTTGCACGTCGTCACGCACGAGGCCGCAGCGGGTGCGCTGACCGCTGCGCTTGCCGAGCTCGGAGCACTCGCCGAAGTGAGCCGCCGGTCGCGGCCGATCCCGGTCGTCTCGGACCGCGGCGTCGCCGAGCTCGGATGGGCATGACCGGAGCCCGAGCCACCTGGCTCTCGCTCGGCGAGGGCGGGACGCCGC
>DASXDB010000181.1:0-1519 GCA_036490895.1 Gaiellaceae bacterium | reverse complement strand
CTTCATCCATTCGTGCAGGTCGTGATCGTTCGCGACCTCGTCGTTCGTCTTGTAGATCTCGTGCACCACCGCGGTCACGTAGTCGCCGGTGATCTCCCAGATGTCGAGCAGGAACCCGACGACCGGATACGCGTCCCACGGCGTGACCTTCGTGAAGTCCTTCGCGTCGAGTCGGCGCTTCGCGAGCTCGGCCATCGGGTCGTCGTCGAAGAACGAGCGGCCGCCGTCCTCGGCAGCGAACCTGTCGATGAGTGTCGCGAGGCCCACGTAGCCGGAGACGGGGGTGGGCGGTGAGATCTGCCCCCACAGATGTGTCATCAGAGTGAAGTTGAAGTCGATCAGCGACTGCGACTGCGGCTCGAGCAGCGGATAGAGCTTGTGACCCGCGGGGAGCGTGTTGAACATCGCCATCTGCAGCGCGGCCGTGACGATGTGCCAGTGGTAGACGTGCCCGAGCCAGATGCCCCAAACCGTGATCGACGCTTTCGCGGCCTGGAGCGCATAGAGCCAGGCGTTGTCGCCGCCGGTGTAGACGTGTGACGATCCACCCTTCGTCCACACCCGGATCGCGATCGGTGTGAGCGCCTTCGAGTCCTTGTCCTGCTTCAGCACCGTCACGGTCCCCGGTGTGAAGCGAACGGCTCCGTCGAGAGCGGTGAACCCTCCGACTTCGTCCAGGACGCTCATGTCGATCTCGTACAAGAGTCCCTCGTCGAGGAGCGACGCCATGCCCTCCTTGTGCCACGCGCCTCCGAAGTCGCGCTCGAGCTGGGCCGCGCGCTTCGCGTCGGGCTTGTCGAGGACGAGCAGGTTGTAGCCGATGCCGAAGTTCGCGATCGTCGGCCAGAAGAGCTCCGTCGCCGTCGCCGGATCCGTCAGCGTCGCAGCGAACTTCTCGCCGAGAGCCCTCGAGTCGTCGTCGACGTTCTCGTACGTCGTCCACGACATCGTGAAGTCGGCCGGGGACTGGAGGGTCAGCCGGTCCGGCCGCGGTGTTCCCTGCGGATGCTTGTCCTTGCTCCCCGGCCGCGGCAGGTCGTAGAGGAACTCGTAGGCGTCGCGAGTCTGGCCGTCGATCGTGTATTCGGTCGACAGCCCGTGATACGCGGTCGAGACGCCTTCCTGCCCGCGGACGCCCAGCTTGACGATCTGCGCGAGGACATGCTTGAGGTCGGGGTCGCCGTGCTCGTCCGCCCAGTACGGGAGCGCCGGGCAGTGCTCGAGTCCCCATTCGCGGGTCGGAAGCTTCCGCAGGAACGACGTTTCGGTCCTCGGCGCTGCGCGCGAGACGTCTTCGGCCCCGAGCTCGGCGAGCTTTTCGGCGAGCTCGACGAACTCGTGCTCGACCCACTTGAAGATCTTCCACGCCACCGTCCGTCGATTCTCGACGCTGGGGTCAGTCGCGCGCAACTGCGCCGACGGATGCGATCGGCGCGGCGAGGCCTTCGATGAGCCCGTAGCCGTAGGCGCGGGCGAGCTCGAGGGCGCGCGCTGCGTGCTCCTGCGCCCCCGCCGCCTC
>DASXDB010000180.1:0-2390 GCA_036490895.1 Gaiellaceae bacterium | reverse complement strand
TGAGTCAAATCTGAATCGATGTCCTTTCGTTTCTCCGAGCGGCGCCACAGACCTGCCTGCAGCGGCGCAGCGTACCCGCCCATCCGAACGCGCGGCGCTGTGGGCCCATTCCTCCCCCGACCTCCTGATTATGGACGGTTTCGGGTCAGAAATGTTGTACAGCGGTGTTGCGGGTCCGTTACGACTTTCGCTTCGTGCGCTTCTTCGCGGGGCCGCGCTCCCGGCGCTCCTGGATCAGGGTGTACGCACGCTCGGGGGTGATGGTGTCCACGGCGTCCCCGGCCCGGAGGGACGCGTTGGTCTCGCCGTCCGTCACGTAGGGACCGAAGCGGCCCTCCTTGAGGACGACCGGCTTGCCGCTGACCGGGTCGTCGCCCAGCTCCTTGAGCGGCGGCGCGGCCGCGCGGCGGCCCCTCGGCCGGGGCTCGGCGAGCTTCGCGAGCGCCTCGTCCAGGGTGATCGTGAAGAGCTGCTCCTCACCGTCGAGCGACCGCGATTCCTTGCCTTTCTTCACGTACGGCCCGTAGCGGCCGTTGGCGGCGACGACTTCCTCCCCCTCCGACTCGCCGAGCGTCCTCGGGAGTGTCAGCAGGCGGAGGGCATCCTCGAGCGTGACCGTCTCGGGCGACATCGAGGAGAAGAGCGACGCGGTGCGGGGCTTCTCGCCGTCCTCGGCAACCTCAGTCACGTAGGGGCCGTACCGGCCCGCCTTGACGACGATCGTCCTCCCCGTCTCGGGGGCGACGCCGAGCTCCTGATCGTGCCGGGCCTGCGCCAAGAGCTCCTCGGCGCGCTCCGGCTTCAGCTCGTCGGGGGCGACGTCGGGCGGCAGGGTCTGGCGATCCTCGCCGCGCTCGAGGTACGGGCCGTACCGCCCGACGCGCACGACGATGTCCGTGCCTGGCAGCTCGACGGTGTTGATCTCGCGTGCGTCGATCTCGGCGAGGCGGCCCTCGACGAGCTCCTTCAGGCCGGCCTCGCCGTCGGCGCCGAAGTAAAAGCGCCGAAGCCACTCGTCGCGCTTCTCCTCGCCGGAGGCGATCTCGTCGAGGTCGTCCTCGAGCCGCGCGGTGAACTCGTAGTCGACGAGGCGCGGGAAGTGCTTCTCGAGCAGATTGACCACGGCGAACGCGAGGAACTCCGGCACGAGCGCCTGACCCTGCTTCCGCACGTAGCCGCGGTCGAGGATCGTGCCCATGATCGCCGCGTAGGTCGACGGCCGGCCGATGCCACGCTCCTCGAGCGCCTTCACGAGCGTCGCCTCGGTGAAGCGCGACGGCGGCGAGGTCGAGTGGCCGTCCGGATCGAGCCGCGAGGCGCTGAGGTCGTCGCCCTCGGCGAGCTTCGGCAGGAGCCGTTCCTCGTCGTCGGTCGCGGGCTCGTCGCGGCCCTCCTCGTAGGCGAGCAGGAAGCCGCGGAAGGTGATCACGGTGCCCGCCGTCGCAAACTCCGCCGTGCGACCGTCGGTCGCGTCGCCGGTGATGCGCACCGAGACGGTCTGACCGCGTGCGTCCGCCATCTGGGATGCGACCGTGCGCTTCCAGATCAGGTCATACACGTTGAACTCGTCGGCCGACAGCTCGCGCCGTACCTCGTCTGGCGTGCGGAACTTGTCGCCCGCGGGACGAATCGCCTCGTGGGCCTCCTGCGCGTTCTTCACCTTGCGCGTGTACTGGCGCGGCTCGGCCGGAACGGTCTCTCCGCCGTACAGCTCGCGCGCCTGGTCTCGCGCGGCGGCGAGCGCAGACTCGGACAGGGTCGTCGAGTCGGTGCGCATGTACGTGATGTAGCCGTTCTCGTAGAGGCGCTGGGCGACGCGCATCGTCTGCTGCGAGCTGAGCCGAAGCTTTCGGCTCGCCTCCTGCTGCAGCGTCGACGTCATGAACGGCGGCGCGGGCCGGCGCGTGTACGGCTTCTCCTCGACCGAGCTGACGGTGAACGACGACCCGTCGAGAGCGGCTGCGAGCGCACGCGCGTCGTCCTCGCGCAGCTGCACTGCCTCGGCGGTTCGCAGCGCGCCCTGCTGGTCGAAGTCACGGCCCTGCGCGATACGGCGACCGTCAACAGACGAGAGCCGTGCGTCGAACGTGCCGGGGTCGAAGGTCGCGACGATGTCCCAGTAGCTCGCGGCGACGAATTGCATCCGCTCGCGCTCGCGCTCGACGACGAGCCGCGTCGCGACCGACTGCACGCGGCCCGCGGACAGCCCTTGCATGATCTTGCGCCAGAGGACCGGGGAGACCTCGTAGCCGTAGAGACGATCGAGAATGCGCCGCGTCTCCTGCGCGTCGACCAGGTCGTCGTCGATGTCGCGGGTCTGCGTGAGCGCGCGCTCGATCGCAGGTCGCGTGATCTCGTGGAACACCATTCGCTTGACGGGAACCTTCGGC
>DASXDB010000179.1:0-8976 GCA_036490895.1 Gaiellaceae bacterium | reverse complement strand
TGCACGCGACCTCGCATGCCTTGCACCCGATGCAGACAGTCGTGTCCGTGAAGAAGCCGACCCGCGGCTTCGCATCGGCGCCGTACGTGACGCTGCTCATCGCGCTCCCGCGCGCTCGCGCAGTTCCCGGACGAACTTCGGCAGCGCCGCGCCGCGCGGCCGGCGGCCCGGCCGGATGTCGCACGTGAGCGCCTTGACCTCCTGGATGTGCACGTTCGGGTCGAGCGACATGTGCGTGAGGTCGTTCGCGGCGCCGCCCGTCGTCAAGCCGCGCGTGCCCCAGTGGTAGGGGAGCCCGACTTGATGCACGGCACGCCCGTCGATCCGAAGCGGCCGCATGCGATCCGTGACGAGGACGCGGGCCTCGATCGCGGCACGCGGGCTGACGATCGTCGCCCAGCCGCCGTGCTCGAGCCCGCGTTCGCGTGCGAGATCGGGATGGACCTCGACGAACATGGCCGGCTGGAGCTCGGCGAGGTGGTCGAGGAACCGCGTCATCCCGCCTGCCGTGTGGTGCTCGGTCAACCGATAGGTGGTGACCGCGTACGGGTACACCGGCGACCCGTCCGGGCTGTACGGATCCTCGTCGAGATCCGTCGTCTGCCGAGCAGGGTTGGACTGCTGCGAATAGAGGCGGTTCGCGAACGGCGACTCCTCCGGCTCGTAGTGGGTCGGGAGCGGCCCGTCCTCGAGTCCCTGGGGGACGTAGATCCAGCCGAGCCCGTCGGCTTGCATGATGAACGGGTGGTTGCCGGCGATCGCGTCGGGGCCTTTCGCGTCGTCCTCCGGCACGTAGTCGGGCGGCTTCTGCTCGTTGAAATCGGGCACGTCGTCGCCGATCCATTTCTTCTTCCGCCCGTCCCACCAGACGAGCTGCTTCGCCTTCGACCACGGCTTGCCGTCCGGGTCGGCGGACGCGCGGTTGTAGAGCAGGCGCCGGTTCGCGGGCCATGCCCAACCCCATGCCGGCGCGACCGGGCTCTGCTCCCAGCGCGGCTTGCGGCGCGCAGCCTGGTTGACGTTCTCGGCGTAGACGCCGCAGTAGATCCAGCAGCCGCACGACGTCGAGCCGTCCGGCTTCAGCTCCTTGTAGGCGCCGAGCGGCTTCCCATCCGCGTCGCGGCCGCTGATCTCGGCGAGGACGGCCTCGGCGTTCGGCTCCTGCGTCTCGCCGCTCGTCGGGTAGTCCCACGTGAGGTCGAGGACGGGGCGGTCCTTCGGGTCGGTCGACTCCTTGAGCCGGTCGCGGATCCTCCGGCCGAGGTGGTAGTAGAACCACAGCTCCGACCGGCAATCGTGCTTCGGCTCGACCGCCTTGAAGTGCCACTGCAGCAGCCGCTGCGTGTTGGTGAACGAGCCGTCCTTCTCGACATGGCTCGCCGCGGGCATGAAGAAGACCTCGGTGCCGATCTCCTCCGTGCCAAGCTCGCCCGTCTCGATCTCGGGGCTGTCGTACCAGAACGACGCCGTCTCGATCTCGACGAGATCGCGCACGACGAGCCAGTCGAGCTTCGCGAGCCCCAGGCGCTGCGCCTTGCCGTTCGCCGAGCCGACGGCCGGGTTCTCGCCGGCGACGATGTACCCCTTGACCGTTCCTTTGAGCATCTGCTCGACCGTCCAGTACGCCGAGTGGTCGTCGTCGATGCGCGGCAGATAGCCGAACGCGAAGTCGTTGTCCGGCGTCGCCGCCGCGCCCCACCACGCTTTCAACAGCGAGACCATGTACGACCCCGCGTTCCCCCACCAGCCGCGCTCCGCCGACGAGCGAGTGATGTAGTCGTCGAGGCCGTCGTAGCGCTCGGCGTGCGGCATCTCGAGGTAGCCAGGGAGGATGTCGTACAGCGTCGGGATGTCGGTCGAGCCCTGGATCGACGCGTGCCCGCGCAGCGCGATGATCCCGCCGCCCGGCCGTCCGACGTTGCCGAGCAGCAGCTGGATGATCGCCGCGGTGCGGATGTACTGAACGCCGACCGTGTGCTGCGTCCACCCGACCGAGTAGGCGAACGCCGACGTCCGCTCGCGCCCCGAGTTGCGGCACAGCGCCTCGGCCACCGCCTCGAACTCGGCGACCGAGCAGCCGCACGTCTCGGCGACGGCCTCGGGCGTGTAGCGCGCGTAGTGGCGCTTGAGGATCTGAAAGACGCAGCGTGGATGCTGCAGCGTCGCGTCGGTCTCCGGCGGGTTGCCGTGACTCATCCCGCCGCCGTGCGCGCCGTGTGCCGCATGACCCTTCACGTGCGATCCCTTGAACCCTTGCTCGCGCTGGCCTGCCGCGCCGTGTACCGCGATGCCTTCGTACTGCCACGTCGTCACGTCGTACTTCCGCTGCTCCGGGTCCCAGCCGGAGAAGATGCCGCCGTTCTCTTCTGCATCGACGAAGCCCTCGTCGATGATCACCGGCGCGTTGGTGAAGTTCCGGACGTACTCGTCGAACCACCGTTCGTTCGTGAGGATGTAGTTGACGATCCCGCCGAGGAACGCGATGTCGGAGCCGGCGCGGATGCCGACGTGTCGCGTCGCGACCGCGCTCGTGCGCGTGAAGCGCGGGTCGACGTGGATGACCTCCGCGCCTCGTTCGCGCGCCTCCATCACCCACTGGAAGCCGACGGGATGGTTCTCGGCCATGTTCGACCCCATGACCACGATGCAGTCCGAGTTCGCGAGGTCCTGCTGGTAGCCGGTTGCTCCGCCTCGCCCGAACGAGGTGCCCAGACCGGGCACCGTGGAGCTGTGTCATATGCGCGCCTGGTTCTCGACCTGCACGACGCCGAGCGCGCTGAGGAGCTTCTTCATCAGGTAGTTCTCCTCGTTGTCCAGCGTCGCGCCGCCGAGGTTGCCGATCGCGAGCGTGCGCCGCGCCGGGTTCCCTTCGGGTGTCTCGTCCTGCCAGTGCGCGTCCCGCGTCCGGACGAACCGCTCGACGATCATGTCCATCGCTTCGTCGAGCGAGAGCTCTTCCCACGCCGTCCCGTACGGCCGGCGGTACTTGACCTTGTACTCGCGCAGCGGTCCGTCGTGGAGGCTCTTCGACGCCGACCCCTTCGGGCAGAGGCGGCCGCGTGAGATCGGGCTCGCCGGGTCTCCCTCGATCTGGATCACCGCGCCGTCCTTCACGTACGCGAGCTGCGCGCAGCCCACCGCGCAGTACGGGCAGATCGACCGCGTCACGGAGTCCGCGGCGGCGATCCGCGGCTTCAGGTCCCGCGAGCGCTTCGACTGCGCGGCTTTCCCGAGCCCGAGCAGGTCGCCCTCGGCGAACTGCCGGACGAGTGGCCAGTCACGCAGTGACGGCATTGTTCACCGATTGCGGTCGGGGTCGTCCTGTCCACCCGGGCCGAGCAGCTCCGGCTTCTGCGTCTTCCGCAGCTCGGAAGCCGGCGTCCGGCCGGACGCAACTGCGAGCCCACCCCAGGCGACCACACCGATCGCGACGAGCGCCGGGATGAGCGCAAGCCAGCCCACGCCGAGCACTGCCGTGAGGCCGGCGACGATCAACAGCAAGAGACCGAAGAGGAGTGCCGCCATCGGTTCGCGGATTCCCCCGATCGGCTGTAGGAAACATCACCGCCTGCCTCGCGCGAGCGACAACGCGGTCGCGGCGGCGATCCCCGTTGCAGCGATCAGATGCGTCCGGAGCAGCAGCTGCCAGCTACGCGACTTCGACTGCGTGTCGAACGGGCCGTGCGCGCCCTGGGCGCCGGCCACCGGCTCGAACAGATTGTCGGGACGGCCGTTCATCGGCTCGTCCGTCTGCTGCGAGGCGAAGCCGTGTCGCGCGAGGTAGCGGTCGGCAAAGGACGGGGCGATCGCGTTGCCGAGGATCGCCTTCACCGTCGGACCGCCGACCATCACCTCCCGTTGCGGGTGTCGCGCCGCCCAGAGAATCGCGTCGGCGGCGACCTCGGGCTGGAAGATCGGTGGGACCGGCTGCGGCGACCGCGGCAGCTTCGCCCGCGACCACGTGAACTGCGGCGTGTTCACTGCGGGCAGCTGCACCATCGTCACGCGCACGCGCGACCCGTCATGCAGGAGCTCGCACCGCAGCGACTCGAGAAAGCCCTGCAACGCATGCTTGGAGCCGCAGTACGGCGCCTGCAGCGGGATGCCGCGGTACGCGAGCGCCGACCCCACCTGAACGATCACGCCGCGGTCGCGCGGACGCATGCGTCGGAGCGCGGCGAGCGTCCCCCAGACCGAGCCGAAGTAGGTGACTTCCGTGGCGCGCCGGAACTCCGCCGGCGTCACATCGCTCATGGGCGCGAACACGGTCGTCATCGCGCTGTTAACCCAGACGTCGATCGGACCGAGCTGGTCCTCGACCCGATCCGCCGCCGCGTCGACCGCGTCGGGGTCGGCGACGTCGGCCGAGATCGCGATGCACCGCACCCCGTGCGACTCGAGCTCGGCCTTCGTCGCCGCCAGGCGCTCCTCGCCTCGCGCGATCACCGCGACGCGAAGGCCGTCGCGTGCGAACGCCCGCGCCGTTGCGCGCCCGACGCCCGCCGAGCCGCCCGTCACGACGGCGATTCGCATCGTGTGCCGCACCGCGTACGTCCTTTCGTGCGCGGCGCAGGCGTAAACAGATCGTGACGCGATATGTTTTCGTGTTCGACCCGCGGGAACGATCGGACGAAACGACAAAGGGGGTCGATATGTCGACCATCGACGAGCGACGGGAACGCGCCTCTGCAGGCGTCGACTTCGGTTCGCCGGATGGATGGATCGAAGACTTCGCACGACCGCGGGTTGTGCTCTCGCCCATCGCCGCCCCGTCGGTGTTGGGGCTGTTCGGGTTCGCCGGTGCGACGTTCATCGTCGCGGCGAACCTCGCCGGGTGGTACGGCACGCCGGACACGCCCGGCTACCTGTTCCCGTTCGCCGCGTTCTTCGGCGGGCTCGCGCAGTTCACCGCGGGCATGTGGGCGTACCGGGCGCGCGATGCGGTCGCGACGGCGATGCACGGGATGTGGGGAGCGTTCTGGCTGGGCTACGGGCTGCTCAACCTGCTCGTCGTCACGAAGACGCTCCCGACGGGGGAGACGATGGACCACGCCCTCGGGTTCTGGTTCATCGCGTTGTGCGCGATCACCGCGTCCGGGACGCTCGGCGCACTGGCCGAAGGCGGCTTCGGCGTCGCCGCGGTCCTCGCGACCCTCGCGACCGGCTCGGGGCTGGCCGCGGTCGGCTTCCTCCAGGGCAGCGCCCACGTCCAGCACTGGGCCGGGTGGCTGTTCCTGATCTCGGCGTTCCTCGCCTGGTACGTCGGCACGGCGATGATGCTGAAAGCGGCGGCGGGCCGAACGGTCCTGCCCCTCTTCAAGGCTTCGCGCGACGCGAACCGGCCCGGCGGTCGCCCGACGCGTGCGATCGAGCTCGAGTGGGGAGAACCCGGAATCAAGATGGGTCAATAACCGGACGCCGCATCTCTCACGGCGCGAGGTTCGTTGTACAACCTCGCGCCGCGAGCGGCGGACCAACGAACGGACGGAGGGATCGATGGGTTCGACGAGCGCCGATTTCCTGCTCCAGCGGCTGCACGAGAACGGCGTGCGCCGCATCTACGGGTACCCGGGCGACGGCATCAACGCGGTCGTGGGCGCGCTCGAGCGGCAGCGCGAGCTGATCGAGTTCGTGCAAGTCCGTCACGAGGAGCAAGCCGCGTTCATGGCGTGTGCGCACGCGAAATGGACGGGCGAGGTCGGTGTCTGCCTGGCCACCTCGGGGCCGGGAGCGATCCATCTCCTGAACGGCCTCTACGACGCGAAGCTCGACCATGCGCCCGTCGTCGCGATCGTCGGCCAGCAGTCGCGCATGGCGCTCGGCGGCAGCTACCAGCAGGAGGTCGACCTCCAGGTCCTCTTCAAGGACGTCGCGCACGAATACTGCGAGACCGCGCTCGTCCCGGATCAGATCCGGCACCTGGTCGATCGTGCCCACCGGATCGCGCTCGACCAGCGCACCGTGACCTGCCTGATCGTCCCGAACGACGTCGGCGAGGCCGAGGCCGTCCCGGAGCCGCCGCGGAAGCACGGGACGATTCACTCGTCGCCGGGCTGGGCGGCGCCGCGCATCGTTCCCGCGCGCAGCGACCTCGAGCGGGCCGCCGAGATCCTGAACGCGGGGGAGAAGGTGGCGATGCTCGTCGGTCAGGGCGCGAGCGGCGCCACGCGCGAGGTGACGGCGGTGGCCGAGAAGCTCGGCGCCGGGGTCGCGAAGGCGCTGCTCGGCAAGACGGTGCTCGACGACACGCTGCCGTACTGCACCGGCTCGATCGGCCTCCTCGGCACGAAGCCGAGCTGGACGCTGATGAACGAGTGCGACACCTTGCTGATGGTCGGCTCGTCGTTCCCGTATTCGGAGTTCCTGCCCGAGCCCGGCACGGCGCGCGGCGTGCAGGTCGACCTCGACGGCAGGATGCTCAACATCCGCTACCCGATGGAGCTCGGTCTCGTCGGCGACGCGAAGGCGACGCTCGAGGAATTGCTGCCGCTGCTCGAGCCGAGGACGAGCGACGGGTGGCGCACGCAGATCGAGGAAGACGTCGCCGAATGGTGGCGGCTCATCGAGGACCGGGCGATGCAGGACGCCGATCCGATCAACCCGCAGCGTCTCTTCTGGCAGCTGAACCACCATCTGCCCGACGACGCGATCGTCACCTCCGACTCCGGCTCGGCCGCGAACTGGTTCGCGCGCGACGTCAAGCTCGGCCCGACGCACCTGGCGTCGCTCTCCGGGAACCTCGCGACGATGGGCGCGGGCGTTCCCTACGCGATCGCCGCCAAGTTCGCACATCCGTCCCGGCCCGCGGTGGCGCTCGTCGGCGACGGGGCGATGCAGATGAACGGGATGGCCGAGCTGATCACCGCGGCCAAGTACTACGAGGGCTGGGCGGACCGGCGACTCGTCGTGCTCGTGCTCAACAACCGCGACCTCAACCAGGTCACGTGGGAACAGCGTGCGCTCGAGGGCGATCCGAAGAACCCCGCGACCCAGCAGATCCCCGACGTGCACTACGCCGACTTCGCGCGGATGATCGGCCTCGACGGCGTTCGCATCGAGTCGCCCGACGTGATCGACGCCGCCTGGGAGGAGGCGTTCCAGGCCGACCGCCCGTTCGTGATCGACGCCGTCACCGATCCCGAGGTGCCGCCGCTGCCGCCGCACATCACGGTCGAGCAGGCCCGCCACTTCATCTCCGCCGTCCGAGGCGGCGACCCGCATTCGCGCGCGCTGATCACGGAGTCGTTCAAGCAGAAGATCCTCGAGTTCCTGCCCGGCCGGTGACCGTCGAGCGGCTCGAGACGTGCTGCTTCACGATCCCGACCGACGAGACGGAGTCGGACGGGACGCTCGAGTGGTCGTCGACGACGATCGTGGTCGTCGAGGCGGTCGGCGGCGGCCGGCGGGGCATCGGCTGGACGTACGCGCCCGAAGCCGCCGGCGGCGTCGTGACCGAGCTGCTCGCCCCGCGCGTCGCGGGCCGAAGCCTCGACGATCTCGGCGCGCTGTGGCTCGAGCTCGGCGCTGCGTTGCGAAACGCAGGCCGGCCGGGGGTCGCGTTCTGCGCGCTGTCGGCGGTTGACCTCGCGTTGTGGGACCTGCGGGCACGTCTGCTGGACGTTCCGCTCGCGACGCTCGTTCCGGCCGCGCACGGTCGCGTCCCCGTGTACGGAAGCGGCGGGTTCTGCTCGTACCCGGACGAGCGCCTGGCCGAGCAGCTCGGCGGCTGGGTGGCGCAGGGGCTCGAGCGCGTGAAGATGAAGCTCGGCCGCGAGCCGGCCCGAGACTGTCAGCGGCTGACCGTGGTACGCGAGGCGATCGGCGACGCGGAGCTGATGGTCGACGCGAACGGCGCGTTCGGCGTGAAGGAGGCGATTCGCTGGGCGAAGCGCTACGTCGACGAATGGGACGTGCGCTGGTTCGAGGAGCCGGTGTCGTCTGCGGACGCCGAGGGTCTGCGACGAGTGCGGGACGACAGCCGGCTCGAGGTCGCCGCCGGCGAGTACGCCTATGTGCTCGCAGACTTTCGGAACCTGCTCGGCAGTGTCGACTGCCTGCAGGTCGATGTCACGCGCTGCGGTGGCATCAGCGGCCTGTTGCGCGTCAACGGCCTCGCCGCCGCGCACGGACTCGATCTCTCCGGCCATTGCGCGCCCCAGCTCTCCGCGCACGCGTTGTGCGCGGTCGACCGCCTTCGCCATCTCGAATACTTCCACGACCACGTGCGCGTCGAGTCGATGTTGTTCGACGGTGTGCTCACGCCGGTCGACGGTGCGCTCGTCCCCGACCGCTCGCGTCCGGGCAACGGCCTCGAGCTGAAGCGTGCAGATGCTCAGAGGTGGGCCGCATGATCGGGCGCCTGCTCGAGAACCTGCGGGACGGCAGGACGCAGCGGCTGCTCGCAGCGACGACGGCCCTGTCCGCGCCGGCGCTCGGGCTCGAGATCTACTTCGAGCACCTCAAGGGCTCGTTCGGCGACAAGTGGATGTGGACGCCACTCGTGCTGACGCCTCCGCTGACCGCTGCGGGCATCGCCGGCGTCGCCTCCGAGCGTGCGGCGAAGACCGTGCTGCCGTTCGTGTCGACGCTGTACTTCCTCGACGGGCTCGTCGGCATGGTCACGCACGTGCAAGGGGTCCGGAAGCGGCCGGGCGGGTTCCGCGAGGCGCAGTACAACCTCACCATGGGGCCGCCGCTGCTCGCGCCCGGCTCGCTGTGCCTCGTCGGGGCGCTCGGCATGGCGGCGGCGATCGTCCGGCGGGAGCGCTGGTGACGCGATGTCGCTCCGCGATCAAGCACATCCGAACCCACATGGGCTCGAGCAGATCGAGGGGACGACGCCGCAGATGGTCGGCCGCTATCCGCACTACGACGTGCTCACGCAGGTCGACCACTGGGACGAGGTCACGCGGCGCGTGGTCCTGGACCGCGTCGAGAACGTTCCGCCGATTCGCTTCTTCGACTCCGCCGAGGCGC
>DASXDB010000178.1:0-2226 GCA_036490895.1 Gaiellaceae bacterium | reverse complement strand
TGTTCGTCCCTCCCTTAGCCCAGGCGCCCCGAGTCGGGGCTCACTCAGACCGTACGATCATCCGTTGAGCAGGGAAATCGGCTGTCCACCCGCTCTTGGCGTGGGCAAACGCCCTAAGCCCGTTAAGGGAAATGAACGCAGCCAGACCTTGTGCCTTCCCTCACGACCAGCTATGACGTCCGAGTCAGGCGAGTTCAAACTGCGGCACGGGGAGAACTGTGGCGGCACGTAAGACCCGAGTTCTGGTCGTCGACGACGACGCGCGTTTTGTCTGCTTTCTGGCGGACCTGCTCGACAGCGCCGGCTATTGCGTCGTGACCGCCGCGAGCGCCGATGCGGCGATTGGCGCCTCACGGCAGGCACGCATCGACGCCGCGCTGATCGACGTCGTCATGCCGGGGCGCGGCGGTTACAGCATCTGCCGCGAACTGCGAGAGGAGATCGACTCCGATCTGCCGGTGATCTTCGTCTCCGGCGACCGCATGGACGCGTTCGACCGCGCGGCTGGGATCATCGCCGGCGGCGATGACTACCTCCTCAAGCCGGTCCACCCCGACGAGCTCCTCGCGCGGCTCGACCGGCTGCTTACGCGGTCACGCGGACGCGCGCTGAAGCCTGCGCTCGAGCTGAGCGAGCGCGAGATCGAGATCCTGCAGCTGATCGCCGAAGGCTGCCCGCCCGGTGAGGTCGCGCAGCGGCTGTTCATCGCGCCGAAGACCGTCTCGAGCCATATCCAGCGGATCTTCGTGAAGCTCGGCGTGCACACGCGCGCCCAGGCCGTCGCGATGGCCTACGCGGCGGGGCTGATCCAGGTTGGTGTCGGTCAGCGCGACGAGGTCGAGGCGCACATGGCCGAGCTGCTCAGTATGTCCGCTCCATCGGCTCGTACTTCGTGAAGCGAACCTCGTCGTAGGAGAGCTCCGGCCCGTCGGCGGTATAGCGCGAGATCGAGTGCTTCATGAAGTTCTCGTCGTCGCGCGTCGGATAGTCGTACGGACGCGCGTGCGCGCCGCGGCTCTCCTTCCGGGCTATGCCCGCCTGCAACATGCAGCGTGCCAGCTCGATCATGTTGCCGAGCTCGATCGCCTGCGTCAGGTCGCTGTTGAAGACATCGCCCTTGTCCTCGATCACGACGCCGCGGTCGTAACGCTCCTTCAGCTCGTCGAGGATCTCGATCTGACTCGCCATCTGATCCTCGCGCCGGAAGACGCCGAAGTTCTCGAGCATGGACGTGCCGAGGTCCTGGCGGATCTGCCACGGCCGTTCACCGCCCGAGAAGCCGAGCATCGACTTCAGCTCGCGCTCGGCGTCGGTCTCGACGCTCGCCGGTACGTCGATCGTCGTGTGCGACAGCGCCCACTCGGCGGCAGCGCGACCGGCGCGGCGGCCGAACGTGATCGTCTCCATCAGCGAGTTGCCGCCGAGGCGGTTCGCGCCGTGCACCGAGACACACGCGACCTCTCCTGCCGCATACAACCCCGTGAGCTCCGTTGCGCCGTCGTTGTCGGTCTCGACGCCGCCCATGTGGTAGTGGGCGCCCGGACGGACGGGTACCGGGTCATAGATCGGGTCGACGCCGGCGAAGGTCATCGCAAGCTCGCGCGACCCGGGCAGCCGCTCGATGATCTTCTCGGCGCCGAGGTGGCGCATGTCGAGGTAGATGGAGCCGTTGATGCCGCGGCCCTCGTCGATCTCGGTCTGCTCGGAGCGCGAGACGACGTCGCGAGACGCGAGCTCCAGCGCGTTCGGCGCGTACCGCTTCATGAACCGCTCGCCCTCGCTGTTGATCAGGTAGCCGCCCTCCCCGCGGATGCCCTCTGTGAGAAGAATCCCCGATGGATAGAGCGTCGTCGGGTGGAACTGCATGAACTCCATGTCCTTCAGCGCGACGCCGAGGTAGTAGGCCATCGCGGCACCGTCACCGGTGCACGCGTACGCGTTCGTCGTCGTGCGGTAGATGCGACCCTGGCCGCCGGTCGCCAGCACGACCGTCTTGCCGCCGACGGTGTGAAGGCCGCCGTTCAGCAGGTCCCAGCAGATGACGCCCTGGCAGCGGCCGTCGTTCTCGACGAGCTTCCAGGCGAAGTACTCCTCGTACACCTTGATGTCGCGCTTCACGAGCTGCTCGTAGAGCACCTGGATGAGCACGTGCCCCGTGATGTCGGCGGCGTAGACCGTGCGTGGCGAGCCCGCGGCGCCGAACGGGCGCTGCGCGAGCTTGCCGTC
>DASXDB010000177.1:0-5849 GCA_036490895.1 Gaiellaceae bacterium | reverse complement strand
TCGCCTTCGGCGGTCAACGGTTCGTCGACGTCCTCGGCCGGCGCCAGGAGCTCGGCCCAGGCAAGGCCGTCCGTCAACGCGGTGACGCGCGCCGTGACCTTCTTGCCGACGAGCTTCGCCGCATCGCCGACGACGATGTCGACGTCGTCGATCTTCCCCACGCCCGCGTGCGGGTCGTGCAGCCCGACTTCGCCGAGCTTGACCTCGACGTCCTGGCCGACGTCCACCGGCGCCTTCGGCGCGAGCTTCTCGAGCGTGCCCTGGTCGATGACCTTGAAGTGGTCGAGGTGCTCGCCTTCCTTGCCGACCAGGAAGAACCTCCGCTTCGTCGTCTCCTCGAGCTCCCGCAGTCGCGAGCCGCCGGAACCGGCGACGAGCCATGCGACCTTCGCGCTGACCTCGACCCGGAACGCCTTCGACCGCGAGCCTGGGGTGACGAGGCCGCGGAGCCGCCGCTCGACGTCGACCGCCGCCGTGTGCTCGGAGATGACGATGCCGTCGCCGCCGCACGTCGGGCACTTCTTCGTCATCACCTCGCGCGGGCCGTCGGTGACGTTCTGGCGCGTCATCTCCACGAGCCCGAGCGGCGAGATCTCGACGACGTACGTCTTCGTCCGGTCGCGCTCGAGCTCCTCGCCCAGCGCCTTCTCGACCGCGGCGCGGTTCTTCGGGCTCGCCATGTCGATGAAGTCGATGACGATGATCCCGCCGATGTCGCGCAGGCGCAGCTGGCGCACGACCTCCTTCACCGCTTCGAGGTTGTTCTTGGTGATCGTGTCCTCGAGCCGTCCGCCGGACTTCTTCGAGCGTGAGCCCACGAAGCGGCCGGTGTTGACGTCGATGACGGTGAACGCCTCGGCGTAGTCGAAGATCAGGTAGCCGCCCGACGGCAGGTCGACGCGCCGGCTCAGCGTCGAGCGGATCTCCTGCTCGACTCCGAACGCCTCCATCAGCGGCTCGCGCTCCTTGTAGCGCGTGACGCGCTCCGCCATGTGCGGCGATGTCTTCTTGAGGTAGCCGACGATGCGCTTGTGGGTGCGGTCGTGATCGACGAGCAGCCGCTCGAAATCGCCGGTGAAGAGATCACGAACCACGCGGAGCGGCAGCTCGGCCTCCTGGTAGACGAGCGACGGCGCCTTCGACTCCTTCGCCTTCGCCTCGATCGACTTCCACAGCCGCTCCAGGAAGTCGAGGTCGCGCTCGACGTCCTCGGCCGAGGCGCCCTCTGCGGCTGTGCGGACGATGACGCCGCCCTTCTTCGGTGCGATGTCCTTGAGGATCGCCTTGAGGCGGTTCCGCTCGTCGTCCTCGAGGCGGCGCGACACGCCGAGCCCCTCGCCGTGCGGGACGTAGACGACGAACCGGCCGGGCAGCGAGATCTCGGTGGTGAGGCGCGCGCCCTTCGTCTTCATCGGGTCCTTGACCGCCTGCACGAGAATCTTCTCGCCGCGCTGGATCAGGTCCTGGATCTTGCGCGCGCCCTTGCGCCCTTCGAGCTCCGGGCCGACGATCTCGTCGACGTAGAGGAAGCCGTTCTTCTCGAGGCCGATCTCGACGAACGCCGCCTCCATGCCCGGCAGCACGTTGTCGACGACGCCGAGGTAGACGTTCCCGGCGATCGAACGACGCTCGGGGCGCTCGAGGTAGACCTCGGCGACCTTGTCGTCTTCGAGCACGGCAACACGCTTCTCGCCGGCGTCGACCGAGACGACGAGCTCGCGCTTGGCCTTCGGCAGCGGCGCGCGCTTCGGGGGCGTGCGCCGTCGGGTCTGCGTCGTGCGCTTCCGCTCAGACGCCCTCTTCTCCGGCTTGTCCGTCTCTACGGGCGCGTCGGCGGTCGCGGACGCGGACGCCGCTACAGCCGTCTTCTTGCGATTGCGCCCGCCGCGCGTGCCGCGGCGACGCTTCTTCGGCCCGGTGTCGGTCGTGCTCTCTGTTCCGTCGGCGCCGGCGTCTGCCGGCTCGGCAACGGTCCTTACCTCAACTGCGGGTGCTGCAACGGCGAGCTCTGGGCGCGCCGCGTCCTCCGACTTCTTGCGTCGGAACCAGGGAAGTGGCAAACGATGTCTCCTGAATTGTCGTGCGTCCGCGCTGCCTCTCTGGGCGCGCGTCGCAGTGGGTTGGGAAAAGCCTTGGCATAGGCCTTACCTCAGGGTACCAGCGACTTCAGGCAGCTTCGGCCATAGGCCTGAGCTTGGCCCGGCGGGTGCGGATCGCCCGCAGGCGCTGGGCGAGCCGAGACCATGCCCACGGCTCGACCTCGACGTACCGGTGCGCCGACTGGCCCCGGATCGCGTCCAGGTACTCGAACCACGCGTCGGCCTCCTCGATCAACAGCAGCTCGTGCGCTTCCTGGTGCCCGGTCAGTGCCACTGCGGCGTCACCTCCAGTCGTTCCCGTGACCTTAGGACCCGCGGCGGACGGACCACCTCGGCGGTGGTCACTCGTTCGAGGGTGCTGTCCTTCGGAGCGACGACCGGCGCTCGCACGTGTGGACGAAGTGTCGATCTACCGCGAGGCGAAGTAGCGGACGGCCGCTTCGCCGACCGCCTTCGTTCCCGCGTAGGCGACGCCCGCCTTGAGGGCCCACCCCGCAACCGGCACGAAGTCGAGCAGCTCGCGCGCAACGGCGCGGAAGCCGAAGCCGGCTCCCACCACGCCGAGCAGCTCGGCCGCCCGCTGGTTGTCGATCGTCTTGCCGTGTGCGAGGGCGATTCGGAGCACGAGCCGCGCCTGATTCAACGTCAGGAGCGGCATGTCGACGCCGGGGATGAACACCGCCGCGGCAATAACGGCGTTTCGCTTCGAGAACGTCGCGATCAAGTGGGCGCACACAGCACGGCGCACGACCGGCAGGCGCGCAGCGAGCCCAGTCCCGTCCTCGCCCAGCCTGTCGGCGACGACCTGCGCGATCTCCTCGACCGGGAAGCCTTGCCCCGCTGGAACGCGGACGATGCTCGTGGCAAGCACGTACGGCACGACGTCCGCCTCCGTGACGGCGACCATCGGCACGCCCGCCCGATCTGCCGTGCGGAGCTGCTCGGCGTCGGGTGCCCCGACCCACACGAGCACAGAGACGTTCTCGAGCACGTTTTCGACGACCGCGGACGCCTCGCCGCCTGCGCGCAGCTCGCGCGCGAGGATCGGGACGAGCTCGCGGGCACCCGCAACCGACAGCGGCCGTGGATCGCCGCCGCGGCGGCGAAGCTCACGCACGACGCCGATCACCGAGAGCGGGCTCAGCTTGCCCTTCCCTTTCATCCGCGCCTCCGCATCGGTCGGCGCACGTGAATCGCCTGCAGCACGCCGAGCGCTAGGAAGTTCGTTATCAGCGACGACCCGCCCACCGATACGAACGGCAGAGGAATGCCGGTGATCGGCGCAGCTCCCATCGACATGGCGCTGTTCACGAACACCTGGAACAGGAACATGAACGCGATCCCGCCCGCGACGACTGCGCAATACAGGTCGCGTGCACTGGTCACGATCTTGAGCGCACGCCACACGATCAGCAGATACAACAGGAGGAGCACCGAGGCCCCCATGAACCCGCGCTCCTCGGCGAGCGAGGCGAACGCGAAGTCCGTCGAGTGCTCCGGCAGGTAGTCGAGTCCCGTCTGCGTGGCCCCGGAGACTCCGCGACCCCGCAGCCCGCCGGCGCCGACGGCGATGATCGACTGCTGGACGTTGTAGGTCGCGCCGCGCGGATCGTTGTCCGGATGCGTGAACCCGGTGATCCGGTGCGCCTGGTACGGCTTGAGCACGTTGAGCCCGGCAGCCGGCAGGAACCAGAGGATCCCTGCCGCGGCGACGATCGTGACGATCGCCAGCACCGCGAGATGGATCCACCGGACACCGGCGACGAACAGCACCGCCGCGAGCGCAGCGAGATAGACGAGTGCCGTGCCGAAGTCCGGCTGCACGAACACGAGCCCGATCGGGAAGATCGCGTAGCCGATCACCGCAAGCGGCGTCAACGGCGACTGGATGGCGTGCCGCCGGTCGACTACCAGGCCGGCAAGCGCCAGCACGAGCAGCACCTTTCCGAACTCGGACGGCTGGAACGTGAACACGCCGACGTCGATCCACCGTTTCGAGCCGCGCGTCGCCGCTCCGGCGGCGAGCACGAGCACCATGATCCCGAGCGTCCCGAAGTACAGCGGCTTCCAGACCCGCCGGTACCGCTCCGGGTCGACGAACAGCGCAACCACGAAGACGATCACGCCGGCGGATGCGAACAGCACCTGGTGGCTGAAGGCCGAGCCGCCCGCGTCGTGACGCGTGATGCCGTCGATCGCCCAGAGCCCGTACGCCGTGACCGACGCGAGTGCGCCCATGAGCAGCCAGTCGAGCCGTTGGAGCATCCCGGCGACGCCGACGGCCTGCACCTCGCGGCGGGGCCGGAGCCCGCGTGTTCTCGAGTCGACGGCCTCGATGCCCATCAGTCGGATGCCTTCTGAGTGGTCGTCGCGGTCGTGTGGAAGTACTTCTCGAAGACTTCCAGCGCTGCGGGCGCTGCTGCAGTGCCGCCGTGACCGCCGTTCTCGATCATGGCGCAGACGACGATCGTCGGCGCATCGAACGGCCCGTACCCGCACCACCACGACTGGTTCAGCTTGATCGCGTTCGGCAGGCCCTTCACGTGCACGAACTTCTCGGCAGAGCCCGTCTTGCCGGCGATGTCGACCTTGAAGTTCCCGAAGACGCCCGAGGACGTTCCGATCGAGGCGTGCGTCGCTTCCTCGAGGCCGAGCCTCACGTACTGCAGGGCGGTCGGGTCGACGTTCACCTGCTGCGGCGGCTGGGCGCCGAACCGGCGAAGCACGCGGAGCGGCTGGCCGTGGCTGCCGCTCTGCTCGACGTCTTCGGCGAGGTGCGGGGTCACGAGCTTCCCGCCGTTCGCGATGAGCGCGTAGAACCGCGTCATCTGCAACGGCGTCACGAGCAGGTCGCCCTGTCCGATCGCGAGCTGGATCGAGTAGCCCGGCTTCCAGATCCGGTCGACGTACCCTTTGCAAGGAGGCCCTCCGAACTGCTTGCAGCGCCACTCCGGCGTGGGCATCAACCCAGGGATCTCGCCGCCGATGTCGATGCCGGTCGTCTCGCCGAGACCGAGCCGGTTCGCCCATCCCTGCAGGAGGTGGCCGCGATCGGAGGGCAGCTTGAAGAAGTCGTCGCCGAGCCGATAGAAGTAGGTGTCGCACGACATCGCGAGCGCAGTCCGTAGGTCGACCCACTGGTTGATGAGCGGAGTCCAGTTGTGGAACGGCTCGCCGTAGGCCGTGTACGTCGGCGAGCAGAGGAGCGGCGTGTTCGGCGTCACGAGGTGCGCCTGCATGGCGGCGATGGCGGTCACCGGCTTGAAGGTCGAGCCCGGCGGATAGCCGACTTGGATGGCGCGGTTGAGCGCCGGGAAGTTGTCCTGGGCGGCAAGACCGTTGGTGTCGAGCACGCGCGCGAGCTGCTTCGGGTCCTTGCGCCCGGCGAACAGCGACGGCTTGTAGGTGGGGTTCGACGCCATCGCCAGCACGTCCCCGTTCCGCGGGTCCATCGCGACGATCGCGCCGCCGTCGGCGTACGCGCCTTCGGAGTTCGCATGGGCGAGCCTGATGCCGTCCCGTAACGCCTTCTCGGCCGCGCGCTGGAGGTTCGCGTCGAGCGTCAGGCGGAGGGTCTCACCCGGCGTCGACTGCTGGATCGGGACGGCAGCCGTCTTCGGGCGCCCACGCGAGTCGACCGTGAGCTGCGCCGTCCCGTCCTTCCCGCGGAGGTACGTGTCGTAGGTCCGCTCGATGCCGGACTGCCCGATCGAGTCGCTCGCGAGATAGCCCTTCTTCTTGAGCGCCTTG
>DASXDB010000176.1:0-4766 GCA_036490895.1 Gaiellaceae bacterium | reverse complement strand
ATGCGGGTCTCGCTCGTCCAGTTCACGCGGATCAACTGGGGGCTCGCCGCGCAGATGTTCGCGAGCCTCTTCGACCCTCACGCCGGCGGCGACGAGCTCCAGAAGTACACGCGCATGCAGCGCAAGGCGGCGACAGCCGAGGCGGCATCGATCTTCCTCGAGCTCGACCTGAACGCGGATCTCCGTGCCGTGGCCGGCCAGGTCGCGGTCCCGGCGCTCGTGCTCCACCGCCGCGGCGACCGCACCGTCCCGATCGCCCGCGGCCGCGAGCTCGCGTCGCTGCTTCCGAACGCACGCTTCGTCCCGCTGTCGGGCGACGCGCACGTGCCGTGGAAGGACGACCAGCGCGAGCTCTTTCGCGCGCTCGCAGGCTTCCTGCACGACTCGCCGCCGCAGGAGGTCGACGCCGGGTCGCCGCTGACGTCACGCGAGACCGAGGTGCTGCGCCTCGTCGCGACAGGCATGTCGAACCGCGAGATCGCCTCGACGCTCGTGCTCAGCGAGCACACCGTGCACCGTCACGTCGCGAACATCCTCCGTAAGCTCACGCAGTCGACGCGGGTCGGCGCCGCGACGCACGCGACGCGGCTCGGCCTCATCTAGCCGAGAGCCACTCGGCGATCCTGCGGCCGACGGCCTCACCGCGATCCTCTTGCAGGAAATGTCCCGCGCCTTCGACCGGCGGATCGAGCTCGGCGTTCGGCAGCAGACCGGCCATCACCTCTGCCGCGCGCCGCGTGAAGATGGGGTCGCTGTCGCTGAAGAGCACGAGCGCCGGCTGCTCGAAGGACCCGAGCCGCGCGCGCACGTCGAGCATCGCCGGTGCCGACGGGTGATTCGACGACGTTGCGACCAGCTCCGGGAACCGGACGATCCCGACGCGTGACTCGGGGACGGGGAACGGCGCGTCGTAGCCCGCGATCACGTCGTCGGCGACCGGCTGCACGAGCGTTCGGCGCACGAGCGCGCCCGATTCGACGCCGGTGCCGACGCGTCGCATCCACGCGTGGAAGCGCAGCCACGCCTCGCTCGGCGCACGCGCACCGATGCCGGTGTTGAGCACGACCAGCCGCGCGACCCGCTCCGGCCGGTCGACGCAGAGCTTGAACCCGATCGGGCCGCCCCAGTCCTGCACGACGACCGTCAGGTCGCGCAGGTCGAGCTCGTCGACGAACCGTTCCACCGCGCGGACGTGCGCATCGTACGAGTACCAGCCCGGCTCGGTCGGCTTGTCCGAGCGACCGAAGCCGAAGTAGTCGGGGGCGACGCAGCGCGCGCCGCCGGCCAGCTCGGCGATCACCTTTCGATAGAGGAACGACCATGTCGGCTCACCGTGCAGGAGCAGCACCACGTCGCCCTCGCCGGCGTCGACGTAGTGCATGCGCAGGCCGTCCTGCTCGATGTAGTTCGGCGCGAAGTCCCATCCTGGCAGGTTCGCGAACTGCGAGTCCGGTGTGCGGTAGACGTCGGTCAATCCGGCTCCGGCACGTCCAGGATGACGCGCTCCGCCGGGCGTGACGGCAGCTCGCCCTCGACGTACGAGCGAACCGCCTCGTCGATCCCGACGTCCTTGCCGGCGCGCTCGGAGAGGAACCAGCGGTGCTCCACCACCTGGTGGAAGACCTCCGCCGCCGGCAATGCCGCCCAGAGCTTCTCGGGAACCGCGGCCACGGTCGGCTCGAACACCTCCTGGCGCCAGCGGGATGCCGCAACCGCCTCGGCGAGCGGCCGCTTCTGCTTTCGCTCCTCGGCTTCGCGGAACCGGGCGATGTCGTTGAGCATACGGCGCGCCTGGTTCTCCTGCGCGTCGAGGCCCGTGAGGCGGAGGAGGCGATGCCGGTGGTGCCCGGGCTCGACGACGTGCGGGTCCAGCCGCAACCGGTAGCCGCTCGGCGTCGCCTCGAGCTGGATCTCCTCGACGTCGAACCCGAGGTCGTTCAGTGAATGCAGCCGTTCGTCGAGCCTGAAGCGCTCGTCTGCGCCGAACGTCTCCTCGCGCGTCAGCTCGTGCCAGAGCGCCGTATACCGCTTCACGATCTCTTCGCCGGTCTCGTCCGGATCGAGATCCGCCGGCAGCCCCACCTCTGCGTCGACGTCGAGCAGCTCGCCGACGATGTTCGTCTGCGCGATGTCCATGTCGTAAGCCCGTTGCCCGTCCGAGAGTTGCCCGTGCAGCTCACCGGTCTCGGCGTCGACGAGGTAGGCGGAGAGCGCCCCGGCATCGCGGCGAAACAGCGCGTTCGACAGCGAGCAGTCGCCCCAGAAGAAGCCGCGGATGTGCAGACGCGCGAGCAGCTCGGCGAGCGCGTTCAAGAGATGCGTCCGCAAGTCGGGGATCGCGGCGCCGGAGAACAGCGCGCGGTAGGGGAGGGAGTACTCGAGGTGTCGGGTGATCAGGATCGCGTCCATGTCCTCGCCGCGCGCGGTCACGATCCCGACCGCCTCGACCACCGGAAGCTCCTGACCTTCGAGCCGGCGAAGCAGCGTCCACTCGCGCCGAGCCGGCCGCTCCGGCAGCTCCTTGAGCGCGTAGAGGACGCCGTCGTACTCGACGAATCGCACCACGTGGCGGCTGATGCCGCGAATCAGGTTGACGAACCGAGGCGACTCCCAGTCCTCGAGCGGGTCGTTCCACGGCAGGTCGAGAAAGCTCGGGTGTCCCGTGCGCGCGACGAGCTGGAAGTTGGCGCGTGTCACTCCGTGAACACGCCGAGGTCGAGCGCCTTCACCCCTCCGGGGCTCGCGACAACCGTGTTGTGCCGGAGGTGCGCTTCTGCATAGAAGTACGACTCGATCGCCACGCCATGCCGGCTCGGGTTCTGGTTGCCGTCGACGAGCGCCCCGGTGATCGTGTTGTGAGTGATGTCGCACATGCTGTGATCCATGCAGAGAATGCCGATGCCGCGCGCGCCTTCCACATGGTTCCCGCGGGCAGCGTCCATCGACATCTCGGACAGCGAGATGCCGTGCAATGTGGTGCCGACGACGTCGTTGTCGACCACGTCGACCATCGACGAGTGTGTCGTCACGCCTTCGCGCACTCCGACGATCCGGCACTTCTCGACCATGCTCATCGGGCGACCCATCGAATACGCGATCAGGACGCCGTTCGCGAGCGGGGTCGCCGGCGTCGAGATCGAACAGCGGTGGACCATCAGGCCGGCATCGAGGGCCCGGACCGCGTCCATCTTGAACCTGATCAGGCGCACCCGGTCGAGCATCACGTGCTGCGCATGCTCGACGTTCACGCCGTACTCGCCGCCGATGACCGTGACGTTCTTCAGCGTGACGTGATCCGCGCGGATCACGACACCGCCGCGCACGGTGCCGCCGACGAGCGTCTGCGCGTGCGTGATCAGGAGCGGACCCTGAACGACACCGTGCAGGTGCACGGTCGGTGGGATCACCGCCACCGCTCCGGCGACCGCGGCGAGCGTGAGCGCCGCGACGGCGCCGGCGACGAATGCGCCGACCCGCTCCAGCTCGCCGCCGGACTGCGCGTACTCGAGCCGCAGCCGCGGGAACAAGGCGTGCGCGCAGATCTGCGCGGTGACCCAACCGAGGGCGTAGAGGCCGAGCGACGACCAGGTGACGGGCATGCGCATGGCGAGCACGACGAGGCCGAGCTCGAGCAGGCCGAGCGGCACCGCGAGCCAGCCGGGCTGATAGTCGAGCACGCGGTCGTACACGCAGATGTCCAGCGCGACCCCGAACACGAGCATCAACGCGACGAGCTCGATCGCCCACCAGCGATGGACCCCCAGCGCGACCAGGAGGGGCGGGAGTGTCGCGATGAGGCGCGACTGGATGCGGCCGGTCAGCGTGTACGACATACGCGGCGAGTGAACGCACGGGCAGCGTACTTCGCGCCCGCGATCGTGTCTGCGGCCGGGAACGCCCAGCGGGCGGCGACACCCGCGATCGACAGGGTGCGCCGGTCGCCCGTGAGGGTGGGTACGGTCGAATCGGGAGCGAGGTCGAGGAGGCGGTCGTGCGTCGCGAGATCGTGGGTGGTGACGAGATCGGCGAGAACCGCGTCCTCACGCCACCCCTTGCGGAAACCGGTCGCGGCGATCACCTGGAAACCGGGCGGGGGAGCCTCCGCGACGGTGAGGTCGACGTCCCACGCGGGCCCGGGTGGGTACGACGGCTGCTCGAGCTCGTGCAGCACAGCCAGGCGGGCCGGCGGGGGGAGGCGGTGGAACCCGGCGAGCCCGCGCTTCGAAAAGTACCTTCGCGGGACGTTGAGCGGCCGGCGCAACGGCTCGCGCCGCCTGATCGAGACGACCTCTGAGCCGGCCGCGCGCGCGTTTCGCCATTCGGTCGCCGCCGCCATGCCCGCACCGATCACCGCCACCTGCGGGGCGTAGTCGTGTGGCTCGTACGCATGCACGGCGCCGGGGATGTGAACCAGCCCCGGATGCCCGGTCGCGATCAGCACGTGCGCAAACTGCCCTTCTCCGTCGATCAGGAACCCGCCGTCGACCGCGCGCACATGGGCGACCCGGCGCTCGACGAAGCTCGCATCCCAGCCGCTGCGCGCGCGCACGCTCGCAGCGTGCTCGAGGAAGAGTTCGACGGTCGGGTGGTAGCGGTTCGTCAGCGACCGCGCGACCGCCGACGCCGTCCCCTCGCGAACGGCGAGCCCTGGAAAGCCGGCCGCCGCCAGGTGCCCGTCCGACTCCGAGCGCATCCGCCGCTGCCGGATCGAGGCGGCACGCTCGCGCCAGACGCTCGTCGGGTCCGCGTGGGTACCGAAGACGGCG
>DASXDB010000175.1:0-2943 GCA_036490895.1 Gaiellaceae bacterium | reverse complement strand
GCCGGCGTCAGCGGGATCGACGCGCCCGCCATGCGCGCGACCTTCGGCGCCCAGACGCCGCAACAGACGACGATCGTCTCGGTCGCGATGTCGCCCTTCGTCGTGCGAATGCCCGTGACGCGTCCGCTCTCGACGTCGATCCCGAGCACCTCGGTGTTCGCGAACACGGCCAACGCGTCGAGCTCTTGTGCCTTCTCACGCGCGATCGTCCCGAAGCGCAGCGAGTCGACGATCCCGACGCCTTTCGTGTAGAAGCCGCCGACGATCACCGACTCCTCGACGTACGGCACGAACTCCTTCACGCGAGCGGGCGTGATGATCTCGCAGCCTTCGATCCCCCACGCCTTCGCCGACGACATGCGGCGCTGCAGTTCTTGCATGCGCTGCTCGGTGCGCGCGACCTCGATGCCGCCGCACTCGGTGAACACGTCCCACTCCTTGTACTGCCGCACTGAGTCGGCGGTGAGTTGGGTCATCTCCTTCGAGTGGTCTACCGGAAAGATGAAGTTCGACGCATGGCCCGTCGAGCCGCCCGGGTTCGGAAGCGGGCCTTTGTCGATCAAGACGAGTTCGCGCCACCCGAGCCGCGCGAGGTGGTACGCGAGGCTGTTCCCGACGATCCCTGCGCCGACGATGACGGCACGGGCGCTCGCAGGCAGCGCGGAGGAGTCAGTCATGCCGCTGATATATCACCTGGGCGCTGTCTATGCCCGGAGGAGGACGTCACGCACGGCAGTCTCGAACGACTCGACGTGCTCGCGCATCAGCCGCTCCGCCCGCGCGCCGTCGCCGCGGACGACCGCCTCGAGGACGGCGTGGTGGCCGCCCACCGCGGCGGCGATGTCGGTGCGGGCGAGTGCGACCATCCAGATGCGCAGCGCGTGGACGTAGTACTCCTCGAGCGTCTCCGCCAGATACGGGTTGTGGCTTGCGTGATAGATCGCCCGGTGAATGCGCTCGTCGAGGTCGAGCAGGGCGCGAGGATCGCGCTTGCGCCGACCGTCGAGCTCCGCGAGCACGCCTCTCAGCTCGGCGAGATCGGCTTGGGTCGCGCGCTCTGCGGCCAGCCGCGCCGCCTCGGGCTCGAGCGCGATGCGCACCTCGCAGAGCCGGGCAAGGTCGCGGACGTCGACCTTCGTGACGAACATGCCGCGACGTGGGAACACCTCGACGAGTCGCTCCTGGGCGAGGCGGCGTAGCGCCTCCCGCACAGGTGTGCGGCCGATTCCGAGCCGCTCGGTCAGCTCCGGCTCGCGCACGACGGCGCCCGGCGGCAGCTCGAGCGTGACGATCAGCTCCCGGATCGCGTAGTACGCACGGTCGGCGAAGGACACCGCCTCTCCAGTCCGCGGAGCAAGGATTGCATTCGCCATCGAGATATATTAGGCCTCCCCTCGTGAAAGGACCGCCTTTGCCGGCCACGATGCCCTCGTCGCTCGAGATCGCGCAGCAAGCGACCCTCCGTCCCATCACCGAGATCGCCGAGGCCGCGGGCCTGCTGCCGGACGAGATCGACCCGTACGGCAAGTACAAGGCAAAGGTCTCGCTCGACGTGCTCGAGCGCCTCGCCGACCGGCCGGACGGGAAGCTGATCAACGTCACGGCGATCACGCCGACGAAGGCGGGCGAAGGCAAGACGACGACGTCGGTGTCCGTGACGCAGGGGCTCGGCCACCTCGGCAAGAACGTGGCGCTCTGCCTGCGCGAGGCGTCGCTCGGGCCTGTGTTCGGCATCAAGGGCGGCGCAGCGGGCGGCGGGTACACGCAGGTTGTCCCGATGGAGGACATGAACCTCCACTTCACCGGCGACATCCACGCGATCGGCGCGGCGAACAACCTGCTTGCGGCGATGGTGGAGGCGCACATCCTCCACGGCAACGCGCTCGACATCGAGCCGCTGTCGGTCAGCTGGCGCCGTTGCATGGACATCAACGACCGGGCGCTGCGCGACATCGTCCTCGGGCTCGGCGGCAAGGGGAACGGCTACCCGCGCCAGACCGGCTTCGACATCACCGCCGCCTCCGAGGTGATGGCGATCGTCGCCGTTGCGACCGACCTCTTCGACCTGCGCAGGCGGCTCGGGTCGATCACCGTCGCACAGAGTCGTTCCGGCGAGCCGGTTACGGCGGAGCAGATCGGCGCGGCCGGGTCGATGGCCGTGCTGCTGAAGGAGACGATCAAGCCGAACCTCGTGCAGACGCTCGAGGGCCAGCCTGCGTTCGTGCACTGCGGGCCGTTCGCCAACATCGCGCACGGCAACAACTCGCTCGTCGCCGACCGCGTCGCGCTGAAGCTCGCCGACTACGTCGTCACCGAGAGCGGCTTCGCCTCGGACATGGGGATGGAGAAGTTCATGGACATCGTGTGCCGTCTCGGGAATATCCGGCCGGACGCGGTCGTCCTCGTCGCGACGGTCAAGGCGCTCAAGCACCACGCCGGCGATCCCGACGGCGGCCTCGACGCGATCGAGACCGGCGCCGCCAACATGCTGCGCCACATCGGGATCGTCCGCGAGTTCGGGATCAACCCGGTCGTCGCGGTGAACCGGTTCCCGGACGATTCCGACGAGTCGGTCGACCTGGTCAAGCAGCTCGCGCTCGAGGGCGGCGCCTACGGCTGCGAGGTGAACGACGGCTTCTCGAACGGCGGCGCCGGCGCGGCCGCGCTGGCGGAGATCGTGACGGCCGCGGCCGACGAGAAGACCGATTTCGACTTCATCTACCCACTCGACGCCACGATCGAGGACAAGATCGACGCGATCGCAAAGCGGGTCTACGGGGCCGACGGGGTCTTCCTTCAGCCGGCCGCACGTGCAAAGGTCAAGGAGTTCACCAGGCTCGGCTTGACCGACCTCCCGATCTGCATGGCGAAGACGCATCTCTCGCTCTCGCACGACCCGAAGCTCGCGAACGCGCCGGTGGGGTTCACCGTGGGCGTGCGCGA
>DASXDB010000174.1:0-3379 GCA_036490895.1 Gaiellaceae bacterium | reverse complement strand
GCGCACGTGCCGTGCATGCGTCGCCGCCGGCTATCCACTCGAATCGCTGCCGGTCATCGCACCGGGCGAGGATCAGCGCGCGTACCTGTTCGGCCAGGCGCCCGGGATCGTGGAGGGCGAGGAGCGCCGACCGTGGCGGGGTCGCGCAGGCAAGACGCTGCGCCGTTGGCTCGACCTCGACGAGGACGAGTTCTATGCAACGTTCTACTGCGCGTCCGTCACGCGTTGCTACCCGGGACGCCCGCGCTCGGGTCGCGGTGACCGCACGCCCACGCCGGAAGAGCAGCACCTCTGCGAGCGCTGGCGCGACGCCGAGCTTCGCATCCTCCGGCCGAAGATCGTCGTGACCGTCGGCGGCCTCGCGGCGCGCCGGCTGCTCGGCGTGACGAGCGTCACCGAGTCGGTGGGTCGGCGGTACGACCTGGGCAGTGCGGTCGCGATCCCCCTCCCACACCCGTCCGGCGCGTCGAGCTGGCTCAACGCGCCCGAGAACCGCAAGCGAGTCGCCGCCGCGGTGGACGTGATCAAAGATGCGCTCGATACCCTCGAGTGATGGCCGACGCACCGCGTAACTCGAGGACGTTCCTACGGCTGCTCGGGTTTCTCGGCTCGTATCGGTTCTCGCTCGTCCTCTCGATCCTGCTTGCGGTCGGCTACCAGGCCGCCGGGCTGATCGCGACCTATCTGACGGGCTCGGTCGCGGGCGCAGTCAAGGCGGGCGAGCGCCACCGGCTCCCGCTGCTCGTCGGCGCCATCGTCGTCCTGGGCGTCCTGCGCGCGCTGATGATGGCCGGCCGCCGGCTCATCTCCGGCTACCAGGCGCTCGGCGTCGAGATGGACATGCGCAACAGGGTGTACGCGAAGCTGCTGCGCCTTTCCTTCGGCTTCTACGACCGCCACCAGACGGGACAGCTGATGAGCCGGGCGACCGTCGACCTCCAGGGCGTCCGCTTCTTCCTCGGCTACGGCCTCATCTTCTTCTTCCAGAACGCGTTCACGGTGGTCGGCGTCGGCATCTTCGTGTTCGTCATCTCCTGGAAGCTCGCCCTCGTCTCGATGGCGATCTCACCGGTGCTGATCGCGATCGCGTACCGCTACAGCCACGTGTCGCACCCGCTGCTTCGGGACGTGCAGCAGAAGATGGCCGACGTCGCGACCGTCGCCGAGGAGAACATCGTCGGCGTCCACGTCGTCAAGTCGTTCGCCCAGGAAGAGACCGAGCAGCGCAAGTTCGAACGGCGCTCGGAGGAGGTCTTCAGGCTCTCGGTGCACGCGAACCGGCAGCGCGCGTTCTACATCCCGCTCCTGAGCTTCCTCCCTCTGATCTCGCAGGCGGCGATCCTCCTGATCGGCGGTCACATGGTCGCGAACGGGACGCTGTCGATCGCGAACTTCGTCCGCTTCAATGTCTATCTCGCGATGCTCGTCATGCCGTTGCGCGCGCTCGGAATGTGGATCGGCCAGGCACAACGCGCGACCGCGTCGGGCGAACGCATCTTCCAGGTGCTCGACGAGGCCGAAGACATCGGCGATGCGCCCGGCGCGCGGGAGCTACCGGCCGGAGACGGCCGGGTCGTCTTCGACGACGTGACGTTCGGTTACGACCCGAAGCGGCCTGTGCTCCACGAGGTCTCGCTCGAGCTCACGGCGGGGCGGGTCGTGGCGCTGATCGGGCACACCGGCGCGGGCAAGACGACGCTCGCGTCGCTGGTCCCGCGCTTCTACGACGTCCAGCGTGGGCGGGTGACGATCGACGGAGCCGACGTCAGAGAGCTGCAGCTGACCTCTCTACGGCGGGCGATCGGCGTGATCGCGCAGGATCCGTTCCTGTTCTCGGCCACGGTGCGCGAGAACATCGCGTTCGGGAGAGCGGAGGCGACCTCCGAGGAGGTCGAGCGTGCCGCCCGTCTCGCGCAGGCCCACGAGTTCGTCGCGGCGCTGCCGGACGGCTACGACACAGTGATCGGCGAGCGCGGAATCACGCTTTCGGGCGGCCAACGGCAGCGAATCGCGATCGCACGTGCACTCGTCGTCGACCCCCGCATCCTGATCCTCGACGATGCGACCGCCTCTGTCGACGCGACGACCGAGTCGAAGATCCGCGACGGACTGCGCGAGGCGATGCGCGGCCGGACGACGATCATCATCGCCCATCGCCTCTCGACGATCGCACTTGCCGACGAGGTGATCGTGCTCGACGACGGCCGCATCGTGTTCCAGGGGCCGCAGGCCGACGCTCGCGCGAACGACGTCTACCGCGAGATCGAGGACCACGGGATGCTCGAGCGGATCTTCGTGGAGGACGTTGCATGAGGCGTATGACGGAGCGGGCATGAGGGTCCATCAGCCCGGCTCGCACCTGATGCGCGGCGCACGAGCGGAGGTCGACGACTGGTCGTGGGCGCAGACGAAACGCCGGCTCGGGACGCTCTACCGCCTCGCGCGACCGTACAAGGCGCAGACGCTGCTCGCGATCGTCTCGCTGCTCGGCGCGACCTGCGTCGGGCTCGCACCGCCCTACCTCGTCGGCCGAACGATCGACCACGTCGGGAGCGGCGCCACCGGCGACCTCGGCCGGCTCGTCGCGCTCTTCCTGGTGGCCGGCGGCCTCGCGACGCTGTTCACGTACGGGCAGACGTACTTCACCGGTTGGACCGGCGAGCGCATGCTCGCCGACCTGCGCAATCACGTCTTCGGGCACCTGCAGCGCCTCTCGCTCGGCTTCTACGAACGGAATCGCGCGGGCGTGATCATCAGCCGCCTCACGAACGACGTCGAGGCGCTCGACCAGCTCGTCACCGACGGGGTGACCTCTCTCGTCCAGAACACGCTGACCCTTGGGCTCTCTGCGATCGTCCTGTTCTTCCTCGACTGGCGGCTCGCGCTGGCGACGTTGACGATCGTTCCCCCGGTGGCGCTCGCGACGGCGTGGTTCCGGAAGCGCTCCGGCCGTGCCTACCGCGGCGTGCGCGAGACGCTTGGAGCGGTCACGGCGACGCTCGCCGAGGACATCGCCGGCATGCGCGTACTCCAGTCGTTCACGCGGGAGCACGCCGCGAGGGCCAATTTCACCGAGGTCGCCGACCACTACCGCGAAGCGAACATGCAGACGGTCGTCCTGAACGGCGTCTACTTCCCTGCCGTCGACTTCCTCTCGTCGGCAGCGACCGCGGTGGTGCTCGGGTACGGCGGGTGGCTCGCCTTCAACCACCAGGTGTCGATCGGCACGCTCGTCGCATTCCTGGGCTACCTGTCGAACTTCTTCGACCCGGTCCAGCAGCTCTCGCAGCTCTACAACACGTTCCTCTCGGCGGTTGCGGCGCTCGACAAGCTCACCGACCTGATGGGCGAGGAGCCCGAGGTCGTCGATTCGCCCGGC
>DASXDB010000173.1:0-3495 GCA_036490895.1 Gaiellaceae bacterium | reverse complement strand
TGCTCGCGAAGCGCGGTGTCGGTGTCGAGGAAGATCACGCCCTGCGACTCGAGCTGCTCCTGCAGCTTGTGGTAGACGACCTCGCTCTCGTACTGCGCCCCGACGCCGGCGAGGTACTTCTTCTCCGCCTCGGGGATGCCGAGCTTGTCCCAGGTGTCCTTGATGTCCGCCGGTAGGTCCTCCCACGACTCGGCCTGGTTCTCGGTCGGCTTGATGTAGTAGAAGATCGAGTCGAAGTCGATCTCGTGCAGGGTGGGCATGCCACCCCAGGTCGGCATCGGCCGCGCCAGGAAGTAGTCGAGCGAGCGGTGGCGGAACTTCCGCATCCAGTCCGGCTCGCTCTTGTGCGAGGAGATGGCGTCGACCAGCTCATGCGAGAGGCCGCGGCCGCTCTTGAAGAAGTAGTCCTTCGCCTCGTCCGGATTCGAGAAGCCGTACTTCGTGAGGTAGTCGGAACCGATCTCCTGGACGATCTCGTTCTCGGTCTGGCTCATGCCGCCTCTTTCCCTTGTTCCCACTCTTCGTAGCCGGTTGCCTCGAGCTTCACAGCGAGCTCCTTACCGCCCTCTTCCACGATGCGGCCGCCGACGAACACGTGCACGTAGTCCGGCTCTATGTAATTGAGGATCCGCTGGTAGTGCGTGATCACGAGCGCGCCCATGTCGGGGCCGACGAGCTCTTTCACGCCCCCCGCGACGACCTTCAGCGCGTCGATGTCGAGCCCGGAGTCGGTCTCGTCGAGCACCGAGATCTTCGGGCGCAGCATCGCCATCTGCAGGATCTCGACCCGCTTCTTCTCGCCGCCGGAGAAGCCGTCGTTCAGGTAGCGGGACGCGAGCTCCCGCGAGACCCTCAGGCGGTCCATCTGCGCGAGCAGCTCCTTGCGGAACTCCGGCACCGGCATCGGGTTGTCGACACCGCCGTTCCGGACCTTGCGGGTCGCGTTGATCGCCTGGCGGAGGAAGTTCGTCACGGTGACCCCGGGAATGGCGTGCGGGTACTGAAACGCGAGGAACAAGCCGGCCTGTGCGCGCTGGTCGGCCTCGGCCTCCGTGATGTCGGCGCCGTCGAGCAGGATCTGCCCGCCAGTGACCTCGTAGGCCGGATGCCCGGCGATCGCGTAGGCGAGGGTCGACTTGCCCGACCCGTTCGGGCCCATGATCGCGTGCACCTCGCCCGAGGAGACCGTGAGATCGACGCCCTTCACGATCTCGGTCCCGTCTTCGAGCGCGACGTGCAGGTTCTTCAGTTCGAGCGTTGCCAAAGTGCTCGTAGCGTAGCCCAGGAGGCCCGGCCGCCCGGATCTGGAACCTGCCCCAAACGCTGATACCCTCTGGGCATGGGAAACATCGGCGCGCCCGAGATCATCCTCCTGCTTCTCGTTGCTCTCCTGCTGTTCGGGGCGAAGCGGCTGCCGGAGATCGGTCGGTCGCTCGGCAGCGGGATGCGTGAGTTCAAGGACTCGGTGACCGGCAACACGCCGACCCACACCGAGACCACGCAGCTTCCCGTGGGGACGCAGGACACGACCCCCACGCCGCAGCGCGAGAACGAAACCGTCCGCTAGGTAGCGGCCATGCGCTTGCGCCCACCGCGCCGTCTCGGGCACGGCGAGGAGGCAACGCTCGTCGAGCACCTGGAAGAGCTGCGACAGCGGCTGTTCGTCTGCCTCGGCGCGCTGATCGTGGGCTTCGTCGTCGCCTACGTCTTCCATCGCCACCTCGTCCACTGGCTCGAGCTCGAGCTGCCGAAGGGCGATCGCCGGCTTACGACACTGACGATCGGCGAACCGTTCATGACGTCGCTGTGGCTCTCGGTCTACGCCGGGTTCCTGGTCTCGCTGCCGATCATCATCTGGCAGGCCTGGGCCTTCTTCCTGCCGGCGTTCGATGCCTCACACGCCCGCATGCTGCGTCTCTTCGTCTTCATCGCCACGCTCATGCTCGTGATCGGCGTCGCGTTCGGCTACTGGATCGCGCTGCCCAAGGCCTCGCACTTCCTCGCCAACTACGACAAGGGCCAGTACCAGAACTTCATTCGCGCGCGCGACTACATCGGCTTCGCGGCGAAGGTCCTCGTGGCGATGGCGATCGTGTTCGAGCTGCCGCTCTTCGTGATCGGGCTGACGCGGATCGGGATCATCGAGACGCGGACGTTGCGCCGCTCGCGCCGCGTCGGCTACTTCGTCGTGTGCTGCGTCGGCGTCCTGCTTCCGGGCGTCGACCCGGTGACGACGATCATGGAGACGGTGCCGCTGCTCGTGCTCTACGAGGCCTCGATCTGGGCGTCGGTGTTGCTCGAGCGGCGCGCCGAGCGCCACGCCACGTACCCGATCGGCACGTGACCAACGCGATATCTGCGGACTGGGTCCTCCCGGTCGACGGCCCGCCGATCGAAGGCGGCATCGTCCGCTTCGACGACGGCCGTATCGTCGATGTCGGTCCCGGCCGTGCCGAGAGCCACTTCGCAGAGGCGGCGATCGTGCCCGGCTTCGTCAACGCACACACGCACCTCGAGTACGCGAACTACGCCGGCTTCGGCGATGGGATGCCGTTCGGCCCTTGGATCACGACGCACATCGCGCGCAAGCGGCAGCTCGATGCGGAGGGCATGCTCTCGGTCGCGCGGCTCGGCGCACTGGAGTGCCTGCGCTCCGGCGTGACGACTGTCGCCGACTACAGCTTCTCCGGTGCGGCCGTCCAAGCAGTAGCCGACGCCGGGCTGCGGGCGATCGTCTACCTCGAGGTCTTCGCCGTCCCACCAGCGCATGCGGAGGAGCAGTGGCACGAAAAGCGGCAGCTGGTTGACGAAACTCCGCTCGTCCGGATCGGGATCTCACCGCACGCGCCCTACACCTGCTCGCTCGACACCTACCGGTTTTGCCTCTCGCTCGGCGTCCCGGTCGGTACCCACCTCGCGGAGAGCCCGAACGAGACCGAGTGGTTCCTGCACGGCCGCGGCCCGCTCGCGGAGATCGGCATGTTCCTCGTCCCGCCGCCCGGCGTCAGCCCGGTGCAAGCGCTCGAGCCGGTGCTCGGCGCGGAGCTTCTCTGCGCGCATTGCGTCGAGCTCGGCGACGCGGACATCGCACTGCTCGCCGGCCGCGACGTCCCGGTCGTCCACTGTCCACGCTCGAACGCCTATCTCGGCTGTGGGATCGCACCGCTGACTGCGCTGCGCAAAGCCGGCATCCGCGTCGGTCTCGGCACCGACTCGCCCGCCTCCACGCCGTCGTTCGACCTGTTCGACGAGCTACGGGCGGCCGTCGCCGCAGCCCGGGCCCGAGAGCGGCGCGCCGACGCGCTGAACGCCACCGAGGCGCTCGCGCTGGCCACGATCGACTCGGCCCGCGCGCTGCGACTCGACGCGGAGGTGGGTACCCTGACGGCCGGAAAGCGCGCTGATCTGACGGTCGTGTCGCTCGCCGGGAGCCCGTACCATCCGGTCGAGGATCCGGCTGCAGCGGTCGTGTTCGGCGGCTCTCCGGACCGAGTG
>DASXDB010000172.1:0-6581 GCA_036490895.1 Gaiellaceae bacterium | reverse complement strand
CGGTGGTGCACCAGCGCCGCACCGGGCCTGCCATCACGTTGAGGTAGTACAGGTCGTGCCTCGCGCCCGCCGCCACCGGGTGATAGCCGCGCGGCACGAGCACCGTGTCGCCGTCAGACACGGCGACCGTCTCGTCGAGGTCGCCGTCGTCGGTGTAGACGCGCTGGAACGCGAACCCGTCCGCGGGGCGCAGGCGGTGGTAGTAGGTCTCCTCGAGCAGCGTCTCGTTCGGCGGGTCATCCGTGTCGTGCTTGTGCGGCGGATAGCTCGACCAGTGACCGCGCGGAGTCACGACCTCCGTCACGAGCAGCGACTCGGCCGGCTCGTCCTCCATCAGGATGTTCGTGATCGCGCGCTCCTCGTTCCCCTCGCCGCGGGTGAGGAGCGTCGGCGAGTCGAGGAGGCGAGCCGGGAGCCGCCCTTCTGCGGGCGCGGTGCAGATCGCGAGCTCCGCGTCGCCCTCGGCTGTCCACGCGACGCGGGGCGGCACGTACAACGCGGCGGCCGGTCCGGCGAAGACGGTCTCCCGCCCGACGTCCGCTCGGCCTACCTCGCCGGCGGCGAGGTCGCACGTCCCGGCGAGGACGACGACACACGTCTCCCGAGCCTCTTCGCGACGCTCGAGCTTCCCGTCCACGCGGACGACCTCGAAGCCGACGTACGCCCAGCCGGCCGACGCGGGCGTCACGCGCACGACGCCGTCGCGGCTCGGGACGCGCAGGCTCACTTGACGGCGCCGAGCGTCAGGCCGCGCACGAAATGGCGCTGCACGATCAGCGCGAACAGGATGATCGGCACCGCGCCGACGACGCCCGCAGCCGCCATCGGGCCCCACTCGATCTGGATCTTCCCGATCAACGTCGACACGCCGACCGGAACAGTCTCCGCGGACGGCGTCGACGTGAGCGTCAGCGCGATGATGAAGTCGTTGTACGTCGCGATCACGGCGAAGATCGCGGTCGCGATCAGGCCGGGCGCCGCGAGCGGGATGACGACCCGCCACAGCGCCGAGAGGCGCGAGTCGCCGTCGACCATCGCCGCCTCCTCGATGTCCTTCGGGATCTCCTCCAGGAAGCTCTGCATCATCCAGATCACGAAGCTCGTGTTGAGCCCGGCGTAGATGAGGATCAAGCCGAGCCGCGTGTTCAGGAGCCCCCATTTCGCGAGCACGATGTACAGAGGGACGACGAGGAGGATGCCCGGGAGCATCCGCACGAGCAGCACGCCGTAGAGCGCGACGCGGTCGATGCCGAGCCGCATCCTGAAGCGCGCAAGGGCGTAGGCGGCGAGCGTCCCGAGCACGAGGCTGACGAGGACCGACGCGGTCACGACCACGATGCTGTTCGTCAGGTACGCGCCGAAGTTGTACTCGTGGAACAACCGGTAGTAGTTGTGGAACGTGAGGTGCTGCGGCCAGAACGCGACGCCGCTGAAGATGTCCACCGGTTGCTTGAGCGACGTGTCGATCATCCACCAGAACGGGAACAAGGTGAGCACGAGCGCGACCGCGAGCGCCGAATACACGAGCGTGGCCGTGACGCGACGCCTCGCTGGGCTCATGCCCGCTCCCGGCGGCGGCAAGGCCGCCGCCTCCGCTCTTTGTTGAGCTCCGTCGAGCCTACGCTCATGCCGCCGCCCTCGAGTTCCGCCGGATGAACTGCACCGCCGCGATCATCAGCAGCAGCAGGAATGCGAGCAGCGTGACCAGCATCGCCATCGCCTGGCCGTACTGCGTGAACTGGAACGCGGTGTTGTAGGAGTAGATCGAGATCAGCTGCGTCGACGTGCCCGGCCCGCCGCCCGTCAGGACGAAGATCTGGTCGAACGTGCCGACCGCGTCGATCGTGCGCAACGTCACCGCGACGAGAAGCACCGGCATGAGCAGCGGCAGCGTGTGGTGGAAGAACGTCTGCAACCGCGTGGCACCGTCGACCTGCGCCGCCTCGAGCGGGTCCTGCGGTATCGAGTGCAGGCCCGCGAGGATGATCAGGAAAAGGAGTGGTGTCCACTCCCAGGTGTCGAGCACGACGAGACCGAAGAACGCTCCGTGGTAGTGGGCGAGCACGTCCGGCGTGCCGAGCCCGAGGTGCGAGAAGAGCGGGTTGACGATGCCGATGTCGGAGGCGTAGATCAGGCGCCAGATGACGCCGACCACGACGGGGGCGATCGTCATCGGAAGGATGAGCGCGACGCGGATCCAGCTCGCGAACCGAAGCTCTCGCGCGACGAGCAGAGCGAGGAGCAGGCCGAGCAGCGTCTCGATCGGGACGGCGATCACGACGAACTTCGCCGTCGTCTTCATCGCCTGCCAGAAGACGGGGTCGTGGTAGATGTCGGTGTAGTTCTGCTTCCCCGCCGACCCCATGTCGAGGCCGTAGCGGTACTTGTGGAAGCTCGCCCGGACGCCGTAGAAGATCGGGTAGAGCGAGACGGCGGCGAGCGCGAGCAGCGCAGGCAGCAGCAACGCGTAGGGCGTGGCGGCCAGCCTCAGCCGCCACGCCCTCGAGCTCTGGACCGGGTCCGCGACCGCGGTCACGTGTCTAGAAGTACCCGCCCTGCTGCTTGAGGTACTTGGTGATCTGCGTCGCGGCCGAGCTCAGGTGCTTCTGCGCGATCGCGTGATACCCCTGCTTCTTCGAGATCGCCTCGATCAGCGCCTCGTTGAGCGCCGTCCCGAGGATGTCCTCCATCTTCGGCTCGTCCGGTGTGCGCGGCTTCGGGATCGACGTGTTGACGGCATCCGCGATCGCCGGCAGCCAGCGGTACTTCTTGACTGCGACCGGGTCGTGCAGTGCGGACCCGGTGACGGCCGCGCTGCCGCCACGCCGGGCGAACTGCTTCTGGATGCGGCTCGAGGTGAACCACTCGAGGTACTGGATCGCCCCCTGCGGGTTCTTCGAGCCCGAGGCGACGCCGCAGATGAAGGTGCCGATCGCAGGCCCGTGACGCTCCTGCTTCGGGGTCGCGGCGGTGTTGATCTTGCCGACGACCTTCGACTGCTTCGGATCGTCGATCACGTGCACGGTGCCGGTGTACTCGGTCAGGGCTGTGCACTTGCCCTGGAGCAGCACCGGGACCTCCTGGCTCGTGTCGAACTCCGCGACGCCCGGCGGCATGAACGGGATGAAGCTGAACAGCCGTTCCAGGGCGGCGACGCCAGCCGGCCCAGCGAAGCCCGGTGTCCAGTCGGCGTTGACGAAATTCGCCCCGTAGGAGCTCATCAACGGCAGGTAGGTCTGGACGATCGGGTTGCCCTTGACGCCACGCGCCGACCACCCGTACAGCTTCTTCGGCTTGAACTTGGCCTTCCCGACCCGGTAGATGTCGTCCCAGGTCTGCGGTGCGTGCGGGAAGTACTCCTTGTTGTAGTAGAGGATCTCGACGTCGTCGATGTTGACGATCGCGTAAAGCTCTGGCTTCGCGTTCGCGAACGCCTTCATCTTCGCGCCGTGCTTCGGCGGCCAGAGGCCTTGCTCGACGCCCTTCGGGAGGATGTCCGGGTTGACCTTGAACCCGAGCTTGTCGAGGCTCTGGATGATGTGGCCGGCGGCGAACTCCGGCACCCAGTTGTCATCCATGATGTAGATGTCGTAGGCGCCGGTCTTGTTCAGGCCGTCGTTCTTCGCGTTCTGGTACCACGCGTTGTAGCTCGTCTCGTGGTAGCGGACCTTGATCCCCGTCTCCTTCGTGAAGAGCCCGTTGAAGTAGTCGCGGATCGGGGACAGGGCATTGTCCTGGAAGGTGCCGATCGTGATCGAGCTCGCTGTCGAGGCGGCCGCCGCACGCTTGGGCGCGAACGCGATCGTGCTGCCGAAGACGATCACGGTGCCGACTGCACCGCGCTTGATCACTTCGCGTCGGGTCAGCGGCCGCTCGAATGGGTCGGCGGTCGTGACGGGGGTGTCGCTCATCCGCTCCTCCTTGGAGTCGTTCCTGCGATGGATGCCTCGGCTGGGCGCTCGCTCGGGTCGAGGCGGGCGCCGAGGGATTCGCCCGTCTCCGTGTCGAAGAGGTGCAGGTGCTGCGCGTCCGGCCGCACCGCGCAGCGTTGGCCGATCGGTGCCGTGAAGTCGGCCGGCGCCCGGACGTTCACGACCGTCCCGCCGAGCTCGACCGCGACGAGCGTCTCGTTCCCGAGCGGCTCGACGACGTACACCTCCCCGTCGAACGCGGCCGCCGAGCCTGGCTCGACGATCGACGCGTGCTCGGGCCGGAAGCCGAGCTTGACGTCGCCGCGGTGCGCGGCGGCTGCGACGGGGACCGATCCCGCCGGATGCACGAAGGCCCCGTCCGCGATCGCGCCGGTGAGGGTGTTCATCGGCGGCGACCCGCAGAACCCGGCCACGAACAGGTTCGCCGGCCGGGCATACAACTCGGCCGGCGAGGCGAGCTGCTGCAGGCGCCCGCGGCTCATGACGGCGACGGTGTCCGCCATCGTCATCGCCTCGACCTGGTCGTGCGTGACGTACAGCGTGGTCGCTCCCAGCTCGCGCTGGAGGCGCTTGATCTCGGCGCGCATCTGCAGGCGGAGCTGCGCGTCGAGGTTCGAGAGCGGCTCGTCCATCAGGAACGCCTGCGGACGCCGGATGATCGCGCGCGCGAGCGCGACCCGTTGACGCTGGCCGCCGGAGAGCTGCCGCGGCCGCCGGTCGAGTAGCTCTTCGAGGCCGAGCAGCTCCGCCACCTCGCGCACCTGGCGTTGCTGTTCCGCCTTCTCGATCTTCCGGACGCGGAGCGGGTACGCGATGTTCTGGGAGACGTTCAGGTGCGGGTACAACGCGTAGCTCTGGAAGACCATGGCGACGTCGCGGTTGCGCGGCGGCGCATAGGTGACGTCGCGCGGCCCGATGTGGATGCGCCCGGCGGTCGGCAGCTCGAGCCCGGCGAGGAGGCGGAGGGCCGTCGTCTTGCCGCAGCCCGACGGCCCGAGCATCGCGAGGAACGTCCCGTCCGGCACGTGCAGGTCGAGCGGCTCGAGCGCCTCCTGGGCGCCGAACGACTTCGAGACCCCCGCATAGCGGACGTCCATCGTCAGCTCACGCGCTCTCCGGCGCCGAGCAGGGCAAGGGCGGTCTGAAGCCCCTGGAGCGACGCCTCGATCCCGGCTTCCGCGTCGAGGTTCGGGTCTTCGTGCTCGATCGAGACCACGTCGTCGTAGCCGGCGTCGTTCAGCGCGCGAAGGAGCTCGGCCCACTCCTCGAGCGTCCGGCCCGCGCCGACCGCCGCGAAATGCCAGGGCATCGTGTCGGCGCCGGCGGGCCAGCGGAAGTCGAGCACGCCGTGCCGGGCGATGCGGTCGGGATGGAGAAGCGTGTCCTTCCCGTGGACGAACGCGACCGCGTCACCGAGCTCCCGCACCGTCGTGACGGGATCGATGCCCTGCCACCAGAAGTGGCTCGGGTCGAGGTTCACGCGCACGTTCTCTCCGGTGACGCTCCGCAGCTGCCGGTACGACTCGGCGTTGTAGATCGACGTGCCCGGGTGGAGCTCGAGGCAGACCACGACGTCGGGCGCGTCGGCGGCCGCGAACTGCGACAGCTCGAGCCAGTACGCCGCGATCTGCGTCCACTGCGCGGCCCAGAGACCCTCCATGTCGGGGAGCCACGCGCCGCCGGCGAAGACGGGCCAGGCACCACCGCCGGGCGCGCCGGGGCAGCCGCTCATCGCGACCACGCGCGGGACGCCGAGCGCGTGCGCGAGCTGCAACGCGGCCCGAAGCTCTGCGTCGTGGCGCGCGCCGATCGCCGGATTGGGGTGAAGCGGGTTGCCGGAGACGTTCAGCGCGGCGAGCTCGAGCTCGCGCTCGGCAAGGAGCGCGAGGAGCCGGTCGCGCCCGGCGGCGTCCTCGAGCAGCGTCAGGCTCGCGTGCGGCGTCGGCGAGTAGCCGCCGACACCCAGCTCGACCGCCTGAAAGCCGCGTTCCGCGCACCAATCGAGCGCTTCGCTGAGCGTTAGCCGGTCGAGGGCGTCGGTGAGCAGGCCGATCTTCAAGATGCGGACGGAGCGCAGGGGTGGAACGCTCCAATCGGGCGACGTTAAACCGGTCTGACCTGCGCTGTCAAGAACTTGACTGCCGGGCGCGGGCCGTCGTAGTCTCCCGATTCTGGAACGTTCCAGGACACCAAGGCGGCACGCGTGAAACGACTGAGGACGGGTGTCGTCGGGTGCGGGCTCGTCGCTCAGGTGATGCACCTTCCGTACCTGCGTGAGCTCTCCGACCGCTACGAGGTCCGGGCGCTCTGCGACATCTCGCCCCGCGCGCTCGCGCACGCCGGTGCGGCGTTCCCGGAGGCGCGACGGCACGCCCGTGCCGAGGATCTGCTCGCGGAGGGTCTCGACGCCGTGTTCGTCTTGACCCCCGGCAGCCACGCACCCGTCGCGACCGCGGCCGCCGAGACGGATCGGCACGTCTTCGTCGAGAAGCCGATGTGCGTCGATCCCGACGAGGGCCGCCGCATGATCGACGCAGCGGCGGCGTCGAACGTCGTGCTCATGGTCGGGTACATGAAGCGGTACGACCCTGCGTACGAGCAGCTGCACGCGACGCTCGACCGCGAGGCGCTGACGTACGCGCGCATCAC
>DASXDB010000171.1:0-23660 GCA_036490895.1 Gaiellaceae bacterium | reverse complement strand
TGCGCGGAATCGAGTGCGACATCCTGAACGACGGCTCACTCGACCTCGCCGACGACGTGCTCTCGGAGCTGGACTGGGTGCAAGCGTCGATCCACGCAGGCCAGCGCCAGTCCCGCGAGCAGCTGACGAAGCGCGCACTCGCCGCCGTCGAGCATCCCGCGGTGCGGTCGATCAGCCATCCGCAAGGCAGGATCCTTAACCACCGGCCGCCGAATGCGGTCGATCTCGACGCGATCTACGCCGCGTGCGTCGCGACCGGCACGGCGGTCGAGACGAACGGCCTGCCGGACCGGATCGACCTGAGCGCCGAGCACGTGCGGGACGCCGTGCGCGCCGGGGTCGCGATCACCTGCTCGACGGATGCGCACTCGATTCGCAGCCTGCAGTACATGCGACTCTCGGTCGCGACGGCTCGCCGAGGCTGGTGCACCGCGGCCGACGTCCTCAACACGCGGCCGCTGAAGGAGATTCTCTAGGAACGCTCGGAGATCTCGCGCACGTCGATCCAGTGGGTGCCGCGAAGCGCCTCGACCACGCGATCATCCGTGTGCTCGTGGTTGAAGACGTGCGCGTCGAGATCGCAACAGAGCACGACTTCGTCCGCACCGATCCCCTCGAGCTGCACGAACGCGTCCACGGGCAGACGCGCCTCGCCGAGAGTGACGTGACGGAACTGCAGGTCAGGCGCGATCTCCATCAACGCCGGCCAGTCGGGGCACGCACGCGCGCTCACGGCTCCGAAGTTGGCGCGACCGGGTCGATCTCCTGCATCGACCAGGCTCCGTCGAGCAGGACGATGCCCGACTCCGCGCCAGACGGGAAGACGAACAGCCGCAGAGCGTCGTCGAGCGCGTGGAGCGGGGCGCCCGTGGTCGCGTCCGCGAGGGAGACGCGAAGATGGAACCGGCCCTCGGCAAGCGGCAGCCGATCGAGCCGGAACGAGACCTCGCGGCGGCCGCCGCCGTTCCAGCCGAGCGGGGCGAGCTCCTGGGCAACGTGACCGAGGACGACGCCGTCGTCGTCTCGCAGGTCGATCACGACGCGCGGTGCGGCGACTCCCTGCTCCGCCTCGACGAGCAGCCGCACGAGCACCTGCTCGCCTGCCGCGAACTGTGCGCGCTCCTCGCCGGAGTCGTCGACGAGCGCCGCTGTGGAGATGCGTGCTTCTCCGGTGCCCCACTCCCGCAGGCCGGCCTCCAGCTCCTCCGGGCTCTGTTCTGCGCCGAGCAGTCGGCGGTAGGCGGCGATCGCGTCGCGCGTCGACCCGTCGAACGCGAGCTCGCCTTGCCGCAGCAGCACCGCGCGGTCGCACAGCCGCTCGACGGCACGTGCGTCATGCGAGACGAACACGATCGTGCCGCCGCGGTTCTTGAACTCGGCGATCTTCCCGAAGCACTTGCGCTGGTACTGCTCGTCGCCGACCGCGAAAACCTCGTCGAGCAGCAACACGTCCGCCCGGATGTGCGCGGCGACCGAGAACCCGAGCCGCATGAACATGCCCGAGGAATACGTGCGCACCGGGAGGTCGATGAAGTGCTCGAGCTCCGCGAACGACACGATCTCGTCCATCAGCTCACGCACGCGGGCACGCGGCAGGCCGTGGATCGAGCCGTTCAAGTAGACGTTCTCGCGACCCGTGAAGTCTGGATGGAAGCCGGCGCCGAGCTCGAGGAGCGACGCGACTCGGCCCCCTGCTTCGACCCGGCCCGTCGTCGGCGTGATGATCCCCGAGACGATCCGCAGGAGCGTCGACTTGCCCGAGCCGTTGCGGCCGACCAGGCCGACCGCCTCCCCGGGCTCGATCGTCACCGAGACGTCGCGAAGCGCCTCCACGTTCCGCGCGGCGAGGCGGCCGCGCGCGACGAAGACGTCCTTCAGCGTGCGCTGCGCCTTCGGGTACACGCGAAAGGTGCGCGAGACACGGTCGACGACGATCCGGCCGGGCGTCAAACGCGCTTCTCCATGTGCACCGCCGTCTCCCGGTAGCCGAGCGACAGGTAGAGGTGACGCGCGACGGCGTTGCCTCCGAACACGTTGAGCGCAACCTTCGCGATTCCGAGCCGCTGCGCCTCCTGCTCGGCGAACACCATCGCCGCGCGGCCGAGCCCGCGACCGCGGAACTCGTCGTCGATCTCGACGGCGTAGACGAAGAGGCTGTGACCGAGCTCGCCGTCGCGGTTGCAGAGCCACAGGTAGCCCGCGGAGCGGGCGTCGTCCTCGATCGCGTACATCAAGTGGTCCGGCGTCGCGAGGCCGTCGGGCAGGAGCTGCGGGAGGTCCTTGTCCGCCTTCGCCTGCGCGACGTCACGGTCGATCCCCGCGCGGACCATGTCGTCGACGTAGAACGCCACGGCCCGCGCGATGAACGCGTCGTACTCGTCGTCGCGCAGCCGCCGAACGACCGGCGCGGAGTCAGGCACGGGCACCCACGGGAGCAGTCTGAACGAGCTCTGCGAGCCGGGTCACCGACTCGGCCTTCGTCCCGGGCAACACGCCGTGCCCGAGGTTGAAGATGTGGCCCGGACGTCCCCCGGCCCGCGCCAGGACGTCGAGCGCCGCCGCCTCGGCGCGCCCCCATGGGCCGAGCAGCAGGGCCGGATCGAGGTTCCCCTGCACGCCGCGGTGGTCGCCGACGAGCGTCCACCCGTCGTCGAGTGGGATCCGCCAGTCGAGCCCGATCACGTCGCCGCCGGCTCGCGCCATCGCGGGAAGCAGCGTCGTCGTACCGGTGCCGAAGTGGATCGTCGGAACGTCGACGCTCGCGAGGATGCGCGCCGACCACGGCGCGACGAACTCCTCGTAGTCCGCGGCGGAGAGAACGCCGACCCACGAGTCGAACAGCTGCACGACGTCGGCCCCCGCCCTCACCTGCTCCCCGAGATACGCCGCGGAGCAGTCGGCGAGCCGCTCCATCAGCGCGTTCCACACGGCCGGCTCCGAGTACATCATCGCCTTCACGCGGGTGAGCTCGCGCGACGGGCGACCTTCGACGAGATAGCCCGCGACCGTGAACGGCCCGCCGCAGAACCCGACCACCGCACGCTCGGCGTCGAGCTCGCTGCGCACCGTGCGGATCGCCTCGGCAAGCGGGGCATACGCGTTGTCGGGATCGGGCAGCGTCAGCCGCTCGAGGTCGGCCGCGGACCGCACCGGCGTCTCGAGGACGGGCCCGACACCCTCGACGAGCTCGACATCGAGGCCCATCGCGACGACCGGGGTCATGATGTCCGCGAACATCACCGCCGCGTCGACACCGTGGCGGCGCACCGGCTGCAGGGTGACCTCGGCACACAGGTCGGGTGTCTGCGCGACCTCCCAGAACGAGTACCGCTCGCGGAGCGCGCGGTACTCGGGCAGCGACCGCCCCGCCTGCCGCATGAACCAGACGGGGGTGCGCTCTACCGGCTCGCGGCGCGCCGCGCGGACGAGGAGTGGCTCCATGACGACGTTAGGCTAGCCCTCCGTGTCGAAAGGACCGCTCGGAATTCGCTTCGGCGCGATCCCCGCGCCCGCACCGGAAGCGGGCGCGGTCGCGCGCGTCCCGGTCGACGTCGAGAACACCGGCAGCATCGCCTGGCGGAGCGGCGTCTTTCTCTCGTACCACTGGCTCGACTCGCACGACAACCCGATCGTGTGGGACGGCATCCGGACGACCCCGCCGAGCCTCGCACCCGGTGAACGCGCCACGGTCGACCTGCCTGTGCGCGGACCGATCCCGCCCGGGAAGTACCGACTTGCCCTCGACGCGGTCGCCGAGCATCGCGCCTGGTTCTCGGAGCTCGGCAGCGAGATGCTGCGGGTCGACGTCGAGGTCGGATCGCGTACCGGCGAGCCGTCGGCGGTCCTGCCGCCGTGGGTCGAGGCGACACCGGAGTGGGTCGAGCACACGCGGACGGCGCACGCCGAAGGCTACGCGGTCGTTGCGGGGTCGATCGACTGGGACGGGGGCGCGCTCAGGCGACGGCCGCGGGCGCTCGAGCCGTACACGCCCGGGAGCGGCCGCGTGCCGGCATTCGGCGCCCCGCTGCTCTGCCCGTCCGTCCTCCCCGGCCTGGTCGAGCTGGAGCCGCTCGGCGACGTGGCCGGGCTCCCCGCGTTCGCGGCCCCGCGCGACGAACCGTGGATCTACGACGGACGGGCGATGCTCAGAGCTCGACCGCAATCCGATCGTCGACCGACCTGAAGACCCACGCGGCGAGCACCAGCGAGACCGCCGCCGCGACGACGAGGTACACGACGTCCCAGAGATGCGGCGCGCGGCCCGACCAGATCGCATCGCGAATCGCGAAGACCGGCGGAGCGACCGGGTTCACCCAGTGCAGGACGTTGAGCAGGGTCTGGTGGTGCAGGGCTCGATCGCCGAGGGTCTGCGCACTCCAGAGGATCGGCGTCACGAAGAACCAGGGCAGCAGCGCCGCCGCGAGCACGTGCTCGACGTCGCGGAAGACGACGTTGAGGCAGGCGACGACGAGCGCGAGCCCCGCGACCTCGGCGGCGAACACGAGCGCGAGCGGGATCGCGAGCCACACGGTCGACCGGGCGTCGGAGACGAAGACCAGCGAGAGCGCGATCAGGATCACCTCCATCACGGCGAAGGTGACCGCCTGCGTCGCGACCATCGAGAACGCGACGAGCTGGCGCGGGAAGCGCACCTTCTTCACGAGCTCGGCGGCATCGACGAGCGAGCGCGCCGCCGACTGCATCGACGTCGCGAAGAACGTCCAGCACGCGAGCCCGGCGAGGAGGTACAGCGCGTAGTGCGGGATCTGCGGGCCGGGGAGGATGACGCCGAACACGAGCAGGTAGACGCCGAGCAGGATCAACGGGTTGAGGAGCGACCAGAGGACGCCGAGCGCCGACCCTTTGTACTTCGCCTGGAAGTCACGGCGGAACAGGTTCGAGAAGAGCTCGCGGTAGCGAACGAGATCGGCGTAGACCGTCATCGGCGGCAACTAGTGTAGGGACGCACAAACAACACAGACAGAGCCCTAACAGCAACGCTTTACCTTCTGCACTCGTGAGCACCCTCGCGGCGATCGCCGCTCTCCCGGCTTCAGCGCTCGCGATCAGGCTCCTCCTCGCGTCGGGGCTGCAGCGGCGACTGGTCGCCGACCCGTCGAGCGAACGCTGGCACGACGTCCCGACGCCGCTCCTCGGGGGGGTCGGCATCTTCATCGGGCTGAGCGTCGGGATCTGGGCCGCCGTCGCGGCGGGCGCGATCCCGGCGAGTGGGCAAATCGTCGGCATCTATGCCGGGATCTCGCTGCTCTTCGCGGCCGGGCTCGTCGACGACGTGCGGGCGCTGTCGGCGAAGCTGAAGCTCGCCTTCCAGATTGCCGCCGCGGTGATCGTGCTCGCGACCGGTACCGGCGTCGAGCTGATCCACACGCATGTCGTGGCGTGGCCGCTCGCGATCTTCTGGCTCGTCGGGATGACGAACGCGTTCAACCTGCTCGACAACATGGACGGGCTCGCGGCCACGCTCGCCGGGCTCGCGTTCGGGTTCTTCGCGATCGACGCTGTCACCGCTCACCCCGACGACGCACACCTCGCGTTCGCGCTCGCCGGTGCGTGCGCTTGCGCCGGCTTCCTGCCGTTCAACCTCCGCCCGGGCCGGAAGGCGCTCGTTTTCATGGGCGACTCGGGCGCACAGGTGCTCGGCTTCGCGCTCGCGTCGCTCGGCCTGGCGGCGAGTTGGAACGTCGCCGGCTCGACCGTCGCGACACTGCTCCTGCCGATTCTCGTCCTCGCCGTGCCGGTGCTCGACACGACGCTCGTGACGACGATCCGCCTGCTCGAGGGCCGCCCGATCTCGCAGGGCGGGCGGGACCACTCGTCGCACCGGCTCGTGCGCTTCGGCATGTCGGAGAAGCACGCAGTGCTTCTGCTGGCGCTGATCGCGACCGCGCTCGGCGGCACGAGCCTCGCGTACAACGTCCTCGACGACCAGCGCCTCGCGATCGTCGGCGTGCTCGTCACGTTCGTGCTGCTCGTTCAGTTCGCAAGCTTCCTCTCCGATGTCGAGCGCCGCGACGCGCTGGGCGCCGAGGTCCGCCTCGTGGACGCATTCGCCGTGCACTGGCGTCGGCTGATCGAGGTGCTCGTCGACTTCGTCCTGATCGTCGGCTCGTTTGCCGCCGCGTACGTCGTGCGCTTCGGCTGGCCGGGAACGGAATCGCAACGCCACCTCGCCACGGTCGCCCTCCCGATACTGATCGCCGCCCGCTACCTCGCGTTCATCCCGTTCGGGCTGTACCGCTCGATCTGGCGGTACGCCGGATCGCGCGATCTCGTCTCGATCGCGCTCGCGGTCCTCGTGTCGGAGGCAGTGGCGCTCGGCTACGTCGCGGCCACCCATTCCTTCGGAGACTTCTCGCGCTCCTTCTTCATTGTCGATGCGCTGTTCTGCACCGCGGCGATCTCGGTCTCGCGGCTGGCCGAGCGCGCGGTGATCGGCGGCACCCGGACGATTCGCGACCGCAGGGGCAGGAGGACGCTGCTCGTCGGCGCGGGGCGCACCGGTCGCAGCTTGCTGCGCGAGCTACACGAGACCGGCGGCGAGCGTGTGGTCGGCTTCGTCGACGACAACCCACGCCTCCGGCGGCGCCGGGTGCACGGCGCGCCCGTGCTCGGCACCACGCACGAGATCGTGGGGATCATCGCGCGCACGACACCGGACGTCGTCCTGGTGACGATCCCCGAGGCGCCGCGCGAGCGCCTCAACACGATCGTGGAGGCCTGCGACGCGGCGGGTGTCGCCTGCAGGTTCGTGCGCCGCGAGACCGACCTCGACCCGCGCGTCATCCTGGGCGCTTCCGCCGAGTGAACGAACGCACCCGGCTCGACCGGCTGCTCGCCGCGATCCCGGTCGCCATCGTCGCGTTGGCCGTCCTCGCGCTCTATTTCTGGGAGGCCGCGGGCCGTAAGACGCCGACGATCTTCAGCGACGAGCTCGAATGGGCGCAGCTGTCGCGCGCGATCGCGACGACAGGGCACGCGGCGGCCCTCGGCGAGCCGAGGCCGTTCAAGTCGCTCTACGCGTACGTGATCGCTCCGGCGTGGTGGTCGAGCTCCGTCGGCACGGGCTACGCGCTGATCAAGTACCTGGACGCGGTTCTCATGTGCTTGACCGCCGTGCCGGTCTATCTCACCGCGCGCCTGGTCGTGCCGAAGCGCGTCGCGGTGGTCGCCGCATTCGCCTCGATCCTCACGTCGGCGATGTTCTACGCGACGTTCATCCTGCCGGAAGCGCTCGCGTATCCCGTCTTCGCCGCGGTCGCGTGCCTTTGCGTGCGCTCGCTCGCGGGCGGAGGAAGACGCTGGACGATCGCCGCCGTCCTCGGCTGTCTCGTGGCCGTGGAGGTGCGCGGTGAGCTCGCGATGCTCGGCGGCGCATACGCCCTCGCGGCGATCGTGCTGTTCGTCGCAGGCCCGACGGGTCACCGACTGCGCGCCGGCTGGAGCACCCTCGACCATATCGGTGCTGCCATCCTCGCCCTCGGCGGCCTGGTCGTCGTGAACCAGGTCGTGAGCAGTCGGTCGCCGGAGTACGCGGTCATCACGCAGGAGTGGAAGCATCGGATGTGGAGCCTGGGCTTCCAGGCGGGCTCTGCGTTTGCGATCGGCATCGGCGTGCTGCCGGCGATCACAGGGCTCGCGGCGCTCTGGCTGCCCGCGCGCCGTGCCGATCCGGCCTGGCGGGCGTTCGCGGCGTTCACGGCGTCGGCCGTCTTCACGGTCAGCACCTACACGGGCATCAAGGCAGCGTTTCTCTCGACAACTTTCGCGACGCGGGTGGAGGAGCGCAACATGATCTATCTGGGGCCGCTCCTGATCATCGGCTGCGCGGTGTACTTCACGTCGCGCCGGATCTGGCTGCCCGGGCTCGCCGTCGCAGCCGGTTTCGTCACGTGGCTCGTCACCGCGTACGGCTACCAGCTCGACTATCCCTACTTCGAGGCTCCCGGTTACGGGATCGCGGTGATGACGAACCGCTCGTGGCACTGGGACCAACCCACGATCCGAGCATGGATGTACGTAGCCTGCGCGGTCTTCATCCTCGTCGCGCTGCTCCCGCGGATCCCGCGCGTTCCAGTGCGGGCCTGGCAGCTTGCGGCGGGCGCCGCCGCACTCGTCGCAACAGCCTGGGCCCTCACCGGCGAGGTCACGAGCGCCCGTGGCTCGAACGCGTCCGCCAGCGCACTCGTCGCGCATTTGCCCAAGCCGCTGGACTGGGTCGACCTGGCGGCAAACCGTGACCCGGTGACGTTCTTCGGCGAGAACATCGGCGACGCAAACGGGCTTTGGCTCCTCGAGTTCTGGAACAAGTCGATCGTCCACGACTGGACACTCGACGCAACCGCGCCGCGGCCCGACCCGACCTTGACGCCGGACGTGAAGACGACAGACGGCCTGATGTACCCGGATCCCGGCACCGACTACGCACTCACGAGCGGAGGCGTCGAGCTGCAAGGGACGACCGTCGACGAACGGCCGGGGTACGTCCTCCGGCGGATCGCCCATCCCTGGCGCCTGCAGGCGGCGCTGTTCGGACGCACGGGCGACGGCTGGATCGCGAGCGACGCGCTCTACGTCCGCCTCGGCCCCGGCCGGCCGCGCGGCACGGTCACCGTCTCGGCCAGCCGGCTCGGTTTCTGCAGCCAGGCAGCCCCCAAGGCCCACGTGACGATCCGCATCGGATCGGTCGCACTCAACGGTCAGAAGAAGCCGATCCTCGGCACGACGTACCTGACGCGTCGGCGCGTGCTCGCGAACTGCTCCCAGTGGGACGAGAAGCTGCCCGCGCGGCCGCCGTTCGCGGTGGCGGTGCACGTGACGCCGACCGTCAGGCCGTCCGACTACGGCGCCCCGGACTCGCGCGAGCTCGGTGCCGTCGTCGACTGGAAGTTCACGCCCGGGCGCTGACGAGCAGCGGGAACGCGAGGCGGGTCAGCACGCGAGCGCCGGGCAACGGCTCGAGCCCGGCGAGCAGCGCTGCGACGGGCGCAGGCACACGCCGCCGCTGCGGGAGAAAGAACGGTCGCACGAGGACGTCTCGCCAACCCGCCGCGACGACGTCGGCGATCACATTCTCCAGGACGTAGGCACGCGGATCGAAGTCGAAGACGAGCTTCTTCCGTGTGAAGCCATGCAGGTGCGCGAGGAACGCACGCCGGTCCGGCACAAGGTAGAGCGACCTGAAGATCGTCGCCGCGGCGACCGGCTCGGGCGGGACGTAGTCGAAGCCGCCGAGCGTGACGCGGCCGGGAACGGACCGCTCCGCAACGGCCGCCATCGCGGCGCTCGCATCCACTCCGCGGTAGTCGGTGCCGAGCGCAAGCACGTACGGGCCGAGCGCGCCGTCGCCGCACGCGAAGTCGAGCACCGTATCTCCCGTCATGAGCGGCACGCCGAACCGGACCACGGCGCGCGCGCGACGGGCGTAGTAGCGATCGGGATCCGCGTAGTCGATCGCGGTGTAGCGCTCGGCGACCGCGTCGTACTTCTCGATCACGTCCTTCACAGCGCCTTCAGCCGCTCCGGGTGCTTGCGGACGAACCGCGCGATGCCCGCCCAGTGCCAGAGCGTGCGGCGCGTCAGCCATCTCTTGTCGGTCTCCGCCTTGTGCTCGTGGCGGACGACTGCGTCGGGGACGTACCACCGCTCCCAACCCGCGCGCATCGCGCGGTACTGCAGGTCGATGTCCTCGCCGTAGAGACGGTACCCCTCGTCGAAGCCGCCGAGGTCGTCGAGCATCGAGCGGCGGAGGAGCAGGAAGCCGGCCAGCATCCAGTCGGCCTCGACCGGGCGGTCGGGCGGCGACTCGTCGAGATGGAAGTGGCGGCGTTGCGGCAGGGCGAGCCGAAGGGGTGTGCGCCGCACGATCGTCCCGGTGATCGTCGGGAAGCGCCGCCGCGAAGGCTGCCACCGGCCGTCGGGGAATACCATCCGCGGGCCTGCGACACCGCAGCGCGGATGCTCCTCCATGAACCGTCGGAGCGTGTCGACCGCCCCCGGCTCCGGCACCGCGTCCGGGTTCGCGGAGAGGACGAGCTCAGCCGTCGTCCGGCGCGCGCCCTGGTTGACGTTCGCGCCGAAGCCGAGCGCGCGCTCGTTGTGCACAGCCTCGACACCCTCCGGGACCGAGCCTGGGATGTTCGCGATCACGACGAGCTCGTCGACCTGCGGCTCGAGCGCCGGCAGCGACTCGGCGAGCTCGGCGGGATGCCCGTGGGACACGACCACCGCGGCGACCCTCATGCGGCGAGCACCTTCCGGTAGGCGCCGACGGTCAGCTCCGCGGTTCGGCGCCACGAGAACTGCGCCGCACGCTCGAGCCCCGCCGCGCGATGGCGGTCGCGCGCTGCGAGCGCGTCGGCGACGGAGCCGTACGCGCCGGCATCGCCTGCGACCTCGCGCAGCGCGGGGTCGTCGGAGAGCACGACGGGCGTGCCGCTCGCCATCGCCTCGAGCACGGGGATACCGAAGCCCTCGTACCGGGAGAGGAGAAGAACGGCGGCGGCACGGCGGTACAGCTTCGCGAGCTCCGGCTTCGGCACGACGCCGCGCACGTCAGCGCCACGACGGCGCAGCTCGGCGGCAAGCTCGCGGTCATTCTCCGGCCCTGCGACCACGAGCGGCAACCCGGCTGCCCGAGCCGCCTCGAGCGCCGCCAGCGGGTCCTTGCGCGCCTGAATCGCACCGACGAAGAGGAGGTACCCGTCGTGCCCGCCGTCGCCGGGAGTGAACGCCGGATCGACGGCCAGCGGCGTGACCGTGATCCCGTCCGGAGCGAGGCCGTAGAGCTCGACCGCGTCCCGCTTCGTGCGCTCCGACACTGCGAGCACATGATCCGCTTTGCGCGCCGACCGCGGGACGACGGCGCGGAAGGTCAGCCGGTCGAGGAGCCCCATCACGCTCGGATCGCGCTCGAAGTGTAGGTCGTGCAGCGTGATCACGCTCGGGCCGCCGTACCCGAGCGGGAGCGCATGCTGGAAGTGGCCGAGCTGCGGCGTCAGGCGCCGCAGAAGGCGCGGCAACGTCACCGCCATCCGCACTTCCTGGAAGCGCGCAGCCAGCGCAATCGCCTCGACCCCGTCCGGGACGAGCTCGGGGTGGCGCGTCACGGCGGCGAACCGGAGGTCGGGCGCGACCGCGGGAAGCTCGCGCAGGAGATTCGCGACGTAGGTCTCCTCGCCGGTGCGCCCGCGGCCGAGGACATCGGCGTCGACGAGGATCACGCGGCCGCCTCCTGGTAGACCGCCAGCGTCCGGGCGGCGACGTCGTCCCAGGTCGCCACGCGCCGGGGCGTCGGCGCGACAGCGCGCCCGATCGCCTCTCTGATCGCCGTGACGTCGGTCGGATCGACGACGGCCGCGTCGCCGGCGGCGAGCTCAGCCATCGGCGACCCGGCGGACGTGACGATCGCACAGCCGCACGCAAGCGCCTCGGCGACCGGGATGCCGAAGCCTTCGTAGAGCGATGCGTAGACCAGGCAGCGTGCACCGCGGTAGAGCGCGGCCAGCTCCGCGTCGGTCGCGTCAGGCAGCCAGGTGACGTTCGCGGGCGCCGACACCCCGCCCCAGCCCCGCGCGCCGACGACGCGGAGCTCCCCGTCGACCGCGCGCGCGATGCGCTCGAGGTTCTTGCGCGGCTCGAGCGTTCCGACCGCCAGGACGTAGTCGCCGTCCGCTTTCGGCCCGTGCGCGGTGAAGACGTCCTCCACCGCGTTGGGGACGACGGCGATCCGGCTCTCGGGCACTGCGAGCAGCTCGACCAGCTCGCGCTTCGTGAACTCGGAGACGGCGATCACGCGACGTGCTGCGCGAACGACTCTCGGCACCGCGAGCGAGGAATAGGTGCGGGTCCAGCGGTTGAACCACTCGGGGTGGCGAAGCACGGCAAGGTCGTGCACGGTCACGACGAGCGGCGTGCTCGCACGAAACGGCCCACGAAAGGTCGGGCAGTGAAGCACGTCCGCGTCACTCGGCGCACGGAGCCTCGGGTACCACGTGACGTCGCACACGGCCGTGCGCAGCCGCGAGGTCGCGGGGTACGCAAGCTCGACGACCTCGGCTGCGAGGTGGTCCCGGAGGCCGCGCACGTATCGCGCCGTTCCGCCGCGCGTCTGCCGGAGCGGCGTCGTGTCGAGCGCTACGCGAATCGCCGGTACCCCTCGAGGAAGATCTCGCCGGTGCGGCGCCACGAGAACGTCGCCGCATGGGCGAGGCCGAGCGCACGCAGTTCGTCTCGCCGCCACAGCGCGTCGCGGATCGCAGCCGCGATGGCTGCCGGGTCGTCCGGATCGGCGCGCACCGCAGCGGTGCCGGACGCCTCGTCCAGCGACGGGTGCGCCGACGCGACGACCGGCGCACCGCACGCCATCGCCTCCGTGATCGGCATGCCGAAGCCCTCGTACCGCGACGGATAGACGACGGCCGCGGCACCGCGGTAGAGGCGCGCGAGCTCCTCGTCCGTGACACGCCCGAGCCGCACGATGCCGCGCCGGTCGAGCTGAGGCTGCTCCCCCCAGCCGGCACCGCCGGCGACGGCGAGCGCTAGCTCCGTGTCGGACAGGAGCTCGAACGCGCGCACGAGCGTCTCGAGGTTCTTGCGGGGCTCGAGGGTCGCAACCGTCAGGAGGTACGGCTGGCCGAGATTCGACGCGTCGCCTTCCAGCGTGAACTCGTCGGCGATGCCGGGGTGCGCGACCAGCGTGCGCTCGCGCGGGAACATGAACGCGTCGCAGAAGTCGTCGGCGGTGAACGCCGAGTTCGCGAAGACGACGTCGCACGTCTCCGCGGCATTGCGGTACTTGCGCTCGTGCATCGAGCGGGTGCGCGCCGTCGTCCACTGCGGATGGTGCTGCGGGACGATGTCGTGGACCGTGGTCGCGCGGACACCGCCGCGCTGCGGTGGAAACAGCCAGTCGCTGAAGTGCAGCGCGTCGAGCCGGCCGAGCCACCGTTCGGCCGCGGGACGGCGTGCGAGCGACCATGCCGTGCGCACGGCGTGCGATGCCGGGAGCGGCAGGAGCCGCAGTTCGACGTCGATGCCGGCGAGTGCGGCGCGAATCGCGGCAGGCCCGTGGAGCGAGGTGGGTGCGAACGCGACGATCTCGTCGGTCGGCGCCGCCTCGGCCAGTCCGCGCAGCGAGCCGCGCAGGTAGTTGTTCACGCCGGTCCGCTCGTGCGAGAGCGGGCTGACGTCGAAGGCGATCCTCATTTGACCGTGAAGGCGAGGAAGCGGAGCCCGAGGACGCGCGTGTCGGTCGAACCGGGCTGCGCCTCAGCAGGGACAGCGACCGGCGAGATGCGGAAGTGGACGACGCACCGCGATCCGTCGGCGTGCAGCGGGATGATCAGCGTCCGCTGGCTCGAGGGGAGCACTTGCAGCTTCATGCCCTCGACGGTGACGGTCGACGGCCCATGGATCAGGCTCGAGTCACCGCCGACCGTGGCGTACAGCGTCTGGCCGGTGTGACAGCGGAAGCGCGTGTACGTCGCGGTCGGCCCGGACCAGTCGTCGGGATAGAGCCCGCGGGTCGCGCTCGTCACGCCGAGCGGGCGCACGATCCGGTAGACCGCGAGCCCCTTGGCCGCGTCTGCGGCAACCTCCGGCTCGTCCAGTTGCAGCGAGCGAGTGGTGAGCAGGTAGGGCTCCTCGATGCCGGCGATCCGTCCCGTCGCCGGATCGACGCGCACTGGCGTCTCGGGGAGCGCGCCCGGCGTCGGCCCGGCGACGTCGTAGACCGTACGCAGGGAGCGGTTGAAGAACTCGTTCGTCCAGACGGTGAACTTGTCCATCACCCGTGAGTCGAACAGGACAGCGACGCGGGCGTGGCGCCCCAGCCGCGCGTCGATCCAGTCGCGATCGGGCATCGACGTGCCGCCGTAGAGCGCGCCGGTGGAGGCGTGCTGAACGCCTCCGTGAGGATTCGCCTCGATCGGCCATAACGCAGCGGCGTAGAGCACGAGCACGAGCGACGGCAGCACGATCGCGAAGCGTCCGGGGATCAGCAGGAGCAGCACCGCGATCAGAATCGCGCAGCCGACTACGACCGACTGCACCTGGTCGAGTGTGGTGATCGTGTCCTGCAGCGTCCACAGCGGGAGCAGCGCGAGCGTATCCGACGTGGCGTTCCCGTTGATCAGGCCCGAGTACGGGACGGCGCCGACGAGCGCCGCCGCGATTACGGCGCAGACGCCTGCGGCGCGCGGACGGGGCAGCCCACGCTCGACCCACCAGCAGAGCGCGACGAAGAAGAACGGCGCGACGAAGAACATGTTGCGCTCCTCGACACGCTGACTCTGCGTCGACGCGAACGCGGCGACCTCGACAAGCAGCCACGCCGTCATCGAGACGGCCGCCGCAACGAGCGGCGAACGCCGCTCACGTGTGGTGAGCAGGAAGAGGAGCGCAGCGAACGGCGCGACGCCGACATACAGGTCGAGCTCGCCGACGTGGTAGACGAGCCAACGCAGGATGCTCGCAATCGAGTAGTGCGTGCTCGTCGTGACCTGATACGCGCCGAGTGCGGCGCGCGGCGAGCGGCCATGCACGCCTTCCCACAGCAGCACGAGGACGCCGCCGGCGACGACGATCGCGTACAGCCAGCGGAACTCGGTGAGGCGCCGGCGACCGAGGAAGAGCGGCGCCGTCAGGATCGCCGGCACGATCGCAATCGCCTGCGCACGCGTCAGGAACGCAAGCATCGTCAGGGCGAGCAGCACGACGATACGAAGGAGCGTCGGCCGCTCGAGGGTCATCACGAGAGCAAGTGCGCAACCGAGGAACAGCGGGTAGAACGCGGTCTCGGTCATGAGCGTGCCGGTGTAGACCATCGACGGCACGGCGAGCGTGAGGGCCGCGACGAACAGCGCGAGCGGCGGTCGAACCACGCGGCGCGCGAGCAGGTATGCCGGGATCGCCGCGAGCGACATCACGATCGCACCGGTCGCCTTGGCGAGCCCGTAGGCGGTCGGCACCGAGGCGACGCGGAACGCGGGCGCGATCAGGAGCGGATAGACGAACCCGAAGCCGTGCGCCGGGACGCCGCGGATCAGGAACGTGCCGTGCGCGGCGGCCGATTTCGCGAGCTCGGAGTAGATGAGCTCGTCGACCATGATCCACGGAGCGACCATGCGCCGCGCCAGAACGACCCTGAACAGGATCGAGAGCACGACGATCGCCGCGAGCCAGGCCCACGCGGGGAGCGCCGCGGCACGGGCGCGGACGGAAGCGGTCACGAGAGGATGCCCGCGTCGCGTGCGGCTCGAGCCACCGCCGCCGGGTCGTCGACTCCGACCTCCGCCGCGGCTTCGGCGATCCGCCACAGCACCGCGTCGGCAACCGCCTCGCCCCCTGCCGCCATCTCGAGTGCCTCGACGTAGGCGTCGGCGACGCCGCCGAGGTCGTGGTAGCGGGCTGCATACGCGCGTGCGGCGGCACCGAGCTGCTCGCCGTGCTCGACCGCCACCCCGAGCGCCGCCCGAAGGACCTCGACCTCGTAGTCGTCGACCGGCACCTTGAGCACCACGTCGTCGGGAAGCTCGTGGAACCAGCCGACGTCGGAGACGATGAGCGGCTTGCCAAGCGACATGGCGCGGATCGCCGACCCCGAGGTCTCGCCCATCGTCGGGTACCGCAAGTTGAGGAGCACGTCGCAGGCCGCCATCAGCGCCCACAGGCCTTCCTCGGGGACGTAGTCCAGCCGCGTGACGCCTTCGGTGAGTCCCAGGCGCTCGAGCCGGCGCTGCACGTCGAAGCGCTCGCCGGCCGCCCCGACGAGCAGCAGCCGCGCGGCGGGCCGATCGCGCCGAAACGCGCCGAACGCCTCCAGCAGCTCCGGGATCCGCTTGTTCATGTTCAGGTACCCGAAGCAGCCGATCAACGGGTCGCCGGCCACGTCGTCGACCGGCGAGACGTGGTCGAGCGGCCACGCGGGGTGCGGGATCCGCCAGATGCGGCCGCGGTACCCGGCGGCGCGCGCCTTGCTGCCGACGAAGCTCGAGTGCACGATCAGCGCATCCGCGTGCTCGAGGATCGCCCCCGCGAGCGGGAAGCGCTCCGGCTGCGTCTCCCACAGAAGCGGCAGCAGGTTGTCGAGGACGCCGAGGCCGAGCAGACGGCCGGCGACTCCGAGCTCGCGCTCCATCGCGTCGAGGTAGCCGCGACCGTCGCGGCGGCCGATCGTGATCCCCGCCACGAGGTGGTGGAGCACGTACTCGTGCAGAACGACGACGCCGCGCCGCTTGTACAGCGCATCGACGATCCACCCGTGGGCATCAGGGTCGTTGCCGACGTGATACAGCGCGACATCCGCTGCGGGTGCGCGCTTCCCGTGCTCGGCGACGACGACGTCGACGCGCTCCCGCAACGCGGGCAGCAGGAGCGTCGAGTAGTCGGCGATCCCCGACCGCGACGGTGGCAGCGGCGAGTAGTAGGCGACCTTCACGAGAGGAGGGCGTCGACGCAGGCGTCCCAGGTGACGCGCTCGGCGAGCACGCGACCGGCGCGGCCCCACGCCTTCGCCTCGTCGACGTGCGTCGCGAGATAGGCGCACGCCTGCGCGACCGCGGCGGCGTCGGGCTGGACCACCGCCCCGGTGCGATGGTCGTGCACGACCTCGAGGGGACCACCCGCGTCCACCGCCGTCACGACCGGCTTCGCCGAGAGGAACGCCTCGTAGGGGACCATCCCGAAGTCCTCGTCGACGGGCGCGTAGTAGACGGCGAGACAGCGGGCATAGAGATCGGCGAGCTGCTCCTCGTCGACGCGGCCGACGAACGTCACCTGGCCGTTGAGCCCCGTAGCGAGGCGCTCGAGCCGCTCGCGGTCAGGGCCTTCGCCGGCGATCACGACGCGCAGCGAGGGATCGCGCTTCGCCGCCCCGACGAGCAGATCGATCCGCTTCGCGCGGTCGAGCCTGTTGACCGAGAGCACGTAGCCCTCCGGCTCGGCCTCGCGATACGGGAGCGACTGCGGCGGATGCGGCAGCACCTCGGCCTCGATGCCGTTGAAGCGTCGCAGGCGGTCGGCGACGTTGCGCGACGTCGCGTACACCTTGCGGGCTTCCCCGAGGGCGACGGCATCGAGGCGCTCGATCGCCCGGCGCGTCGCCCGGTCCTCCGGCGTGTCGTCGAACTGCCCGAGCTCGCTGCGGTCGTAGTCGTAGGCCTGCCGGAACTGGTGCAGCACCCAGGCGACCTTGTCCGGATGGCGGACACAGTAGGCAGGGAACTTCGTCGCGATCACGCGGTCGATCGGCCGTCCGTCCGACTCGGTCAGGTCGACGAGGCGCCAGAGCAGCGCCTGGTCGAGAACGCGCGTGCCGGGATACCACTTGAAGGGGATGCTCACGATCTCGGCGTCGTGGCCGCGCGCACGGAGGGCGGCGACGAGGTCCTCCGCCATCAGCTCGGCGCCGCCGCGCACGAACGGCACCTGCGGCGCCGCGACGACGACCCTCATGGCCGCTCGAGCCGCTTGACCCGCTCGTCGAGGTCGTCGATCAGCTTCAGCACGGCGTCGTTGAACGCACGCTGGTCGGCGAACGCCGGCTCGACGTACCAGCGCATGAGCCGTCGGAGCATCGACTTGAGCGGGCCGCCCTTGCCGACGATCGGGCGCTCGGCCGAGATCGGCCAGAGCCGCTCGGCCTGGTCACGGACGGAAAGGCGCACGTGCTCGGGCGGAACGTCGACTCCGCGCGGCCCGGCTGCACGGAGCTCCTCCTTCAGCCGCGCGAAGAGCGCGGCCACATCCGTGGGCTCGTCGGTCACTGCGCGGGAGTGTAAAGAGGGCGGATTACGGCTCTGTTAGCCGCCAGTACGATCGCCTGGTGGGCGAGATCGCGATCCCGGTCCTGACGCTCGTGCCGGGGCGGCTCGGCGGCAGCGAGACTTACGTGCGCGAGCTCCTCCGCGGCCTCGGGCGCGGGGGCGCCCACTCCTACCGCGTCGTGGTGCCCCCGGTCGCGCCGGACGCCGGCGAAGGGTTGCCGGCAGTCGTCGCCCGCGGGTACCGGTCTGCAGCGTCGACGCCCGAGCGCCTGCTCGCGATGGGGCTCGCGACGGCCCGGCCGGGCAGGCTCGTCGGGCACCTGAAGGGCGCCGATGTCGTGCACTTCCCGCTCACGATCGAGCTGCCGCGCACCTCGGTGCCGAAGGTCGTGACGCTCCACGACGTGCAGCATCTGGATCTGCCCGCGATGTTCCCGCGGGCCGAACGGGCGTGGCGAACGGCGTTGTGGCACAGGTCGCTGCGCCGGGCGGCGCGTGTGATCGCGATCAGCGAGTTCGTGCGCGACCGGGCGGTCGCGCGGCTCGGGCTCGACGGCGACCGGGTACGCGTCGTTCCGCTCGGACTCGACCACGACGCGCTGCGGCCGGGCGCATACGAGCGTGAGCCGTTCGTGCTGTATCCGGCGCGGCCGTGGCCGCACAAGAACCATGAGAGGCTCTACGAGGCGTTCGCCCTCGTCCGGCGCGAGCGGCCGGAGCTGCGGCTCGTGCTGACCGGCGGCGGCGACTTCGGCACGGTGCCCGACGGAGTCGACGTGAGGGGCCACGTGACGCAGGCCGAGGTCGTTTCGCTGCTCCAGCATGCGTCGGCTCTCGCCTTTCCGTCGCTCTACGAAGGCTTCGGCCTGCCGCCGCTCGAGGCGATGGCGTGCGGCTGCCCCGTCGCGTGCTCGAACGCCGGAGCGCTGCCGGAGACGGTCGGCGACGCGGCGAGGCTCTTCGACCCGCACGACCCGCGCGCGATCGCCGATGCGGTACTCGACGTCGTGACCACCCCGGCGCCGTGGGTCGAGCGTGGGCTCGCGCGCGCGGAGCGGTATTCGTGGGACGAGACGGCGCGCCGGACCGACGCGGTCTACGCCGAGCTCCTCGGGTAGCGACGCTTCAAGTTCGGGGTCCGTCTGCTCGGTCTCGGCAGCCGCGTGGCCGAGTGGCGCCTCCTTGCCTACTGCCTCATGCGCAACCACTTCCATCGCTGTAGTGCTCGAACCGCTTCCAGGCACAAGTCGTCCGCGACGACTTGGCGCAGCGTGCGCCTACGTTCTCGCCAACGCCGAGCGTGCCGGGGTCGCGGACTGGCCCCGGCGCGGTGGCGAGCTATTGACCTAAGCGCGTCCGGATCGCATCGACGTCCGGCGTCGACGGGTCGCGCATCCACGGCTGCAGTTGCTCGCGGAACACCGCGAACGCGAACAGGTTCGCCTGGCGCGGGAACACCTTCGTCACGAGCTGCAGCGGCGCCGCGGCGAAACGCCACTTCCCTTTCCCGCCGAGCTCGAGCACCGACACGGGCAGCTCCAGCTCGCGGAACCACACGAACCGATGCCGCCGCTCGGGCGCGGCGGAGGCGATGGTCTTCTCCACCTCACGCTCGGTCCACCGGTACACGTAGTTCGGAACGGGCGAATTGCGCACGCCGCCCGCGGCGAAGTCGTTGTCCGCGACCGCAGTGAACTCGTACTCGTCGACGACGCCGAGTCTCTGCGCGACCCGCATCAGCGCCGAATCGCCTGCCTCGAGCGCGAGGATGCCGTGCCGGCCGACCCGGTGAAGCTCGAGCAGTGCGCGATGCGGAGACGCGCAGTGATGCAGCCCCGCCGAGATGACTGCGAACTCGAACGAGTCGTCCTCGTAGGTGAGCGCTTCCGCGTCCTGACGCTCGTCACCGTCGCCCGAGAGGTTCGTGAACGTGACGTCTGTGAAGCCGCACGCCGCGAACGCCTCGCGGTCGACCGGGCCGCCGGCGACCACCAGCACGCGCCAGTCCCGCTGGACGAGACCCTGCTCGACGAGCCGACGAAGCACCCGCTCGTAGAACCCGATCCGCTCGGTCATCGTCTGCCCAACCTGCCGCGCCTCGCGTCGCGCCAACCCTTGACCGCGGCGCGTACGCCCGCCGCATCGCGCGCGCTCGCAAGATGCGCGCCGAGCACGACACCGCGACGGACGGCGGCGGCGGGCCCGCGTCGCGGATCGTGACGCTCCGCGACGGCGATCATGTTGCGGGTGTCGTAATAGATGCTCGTCGGCGAGCTGAGACCGCCCGTCGAGGCCGAGCCCACATGCCAGACCTTCGCGTCCGGCACGAAGACCACGCCGAAGCCCGCCTCGCGGATCCGCAGGCACCACTCGGTGTCCTCCGCGTACGCGAACAGCGACTCGTCGAGGAGGCCGGCCCGCTCGATCGCGGCGCGCGAGACGGCCATCGCCGCCCCCGTCGCGCGGTCGACGTCGCGCAACGTGTCGAACCGGCCGTCGTCCTTCTCCCCGAACCCGTCCTGCCGCCCCCAGTACCCGAGCCGGAGGTTCACACGGCCGCCCGCGTACATCAGGACATCGGGCGGATCGGCGAAGAACACCTTGCACGCGAGCACCCCTGCGTCGGGGCGTTCGTCCGCAGCCGCAGCGAGCGCCGCGGGCAGACCCGGGCCGGCGACTGCGTCGTTGTTCAGCAGCAGCACCCAGTCGGCGCCGCGCGCGAGCGAGCGTCTGATGCCGACGTTGTTGCCGCCGGAGAAGCCCAGGTTGACACCGGTGCGAATCAGCTCGACGCCTGGAAAGAGCTCCGCGATCGCATCGGGTGAGCCGTCCGCCGAGCCGTTGTCGACGCAGACCGTGTCGACGCCGTCGAGCGACGCAAGCGCAGCGAGCGTGTCGTCGCCGCCGTTCCAGTTGAGGACGACCGCGACGAGGTTCACGACGCGCGGGTGAAGTGGGCGATCGACCCCGCCCCAGGCAAGCGCTTCCACGTGCCGCCACGCTCGATCTCGGCGACGAGTTGCGCGACGCCGGGATACACGTTCCCGTAGCCGCCGCTGTCGACCGCGTCGTGGAAGAGCACGTGGCCGTCGGGGCGGACGAAGGCCTGCCACCGCTCGAAATCCGCCTTGGCGCCCTCGTAGCTGTGATCGCCGTCGATGAAGAGCACCTCGAGCGGCTCGGCCGGCGGCTCGACCGTGCGCGAGTCCGCGACGACGAGGTGCACCTTGTGCTGCAGCCCGTACCGCGTCAGCGCCGACGTCAGCTCCGCGTCGAGCTGCTCGCCGGGCATGTCCGGCCGCAAGGCGACGTGCAGGTCGTACGACCAGAGCTGGACGCCCTCGGGGAGCGCAGTGGCGAAGACGATCGTGCTGCCGCCCTTGAAGCGGCCGATCTCCGCGAACGGCCCGGAGGTCGCGTCGCGCGCGAGCCGATAGAGCAGCGCCGCCTCGTCGAACTGCAGCGACGCGACACCGTGGTTCAACTGGTTCGACGAGAACATGAACGCGAGGTCCTCGAAGCCGCGCACCGACTCGGGCCACTGCTCCACGTTCCGGAACCGCATCGTCGACGGGTCGCGCAGCACCGCGGCGTGGATCATGTTCTTGCCGAGCCCGGTGCGGCCGACGCGGCGGGCGAGGTCCTTCAGCACGCGGGGCACGCTACTGCAAGGAGTGCAGGTACGCCCACGCCTGCCGAAGCCCAGGCGGCCGCCCGACGCCGAGCGCGAGCGCGTAGACGGCGAGCCCCGCGAGGGCGGCGACGAGGGCGCTCCCGACCAGCGCCGCCGGCACTCCGAAGGCGATCGCGGCGACGACGCCGCAGACAACCGCGGCCGGGACAAGCGCACGAAGGGTCGGCGCGAGCGCACCGAGCGCACCGAGCACGACGGCCAGGATGCCGGCCGTCGTGACGGCCAGCCCGCCGGCGACGCCGCCGAGCCCCGCGATGCCACGACCGCCCCACTCGACCAGCACGTGGATGCAGAGCGCGCCGATTGCGAGCAGCGGCAGCCACCTGGCGCGACCGCGGACGAAGAGCAACGGATACGCCACCGTGACCGCGATCGACGCGACCATCCACGGCGCGAAGTACACGACGAGGCGTCCCAGCTCGGCGCCGGTGCCGCCGCCGTACTGCGAGCCGAGCACGTGCCGCGCGACCGTCGCGCCCGCCAGGGCGAACACGCCCGCGGCGCCGGCGACCGTCGCGAGCGACAGCCACGAGATGGCGCCGATGTGCCGTGCCACGCGATCGGGCGTCGGCTCGCCGCGCGCGAACGGCACTGTCGAGACCAGCGCGATCGACGTCGCCGTGACCGCAACGAGCGTCGCGGCGATCAGGTACGCGTAGGACAGCGTCGTCGCCTTGCCGGGGCCGAGGCCGTTCGCGAAGCGGTACGCGACGAGATAGAGCCCCTGGAGCGCGAACGGAAGCGCCACGCCTTCCACGAGCTCGCGCAACCGGCCGAGCGGGCTCGCATCGGGCCGCGTCAGCACACCGCGGGAAAGGAGCGCGGCGAGCGGAACGCCCGCAGCGATCGCGGCGTTCAACGCGAGCCCCCAGCCGAACGCGACGACACCGTGGCCGACGAACGCAACGATCACGACGAGCCCGGCGACCGCGCCGCCGCCGAACGCCCCCGCGGCGACCGCGTAGTCGTCGAGCGACGCGAGCGCACTCGCGAAGACGCCCGCAGCGATCTGCGCCGCCGCGGCCGGCACGAGCCACGGCAGAAGCGTCGCGGCGGCATGCCGCGCATCCGGGTCGCTCGCGAGCGCGTGGGCGACGACGCCGGGCCAGCCGACGCACAACACGAGCACCGGGACGAGCGGGATCGCGAGCGCGGCGAGCCAGGTCGTCACCTCGCCCCCGAGCCGGTCGACGCTGCGGGCGCGCACGAACCCGGGCAGAACGACGACTCGCAGCGCAGTCGCCACGAGCACCAGCGCCAGGTACACCGCATAGGCCGCGAAGAACCCGTCCGTCTTCACGCCGTGCCCGAACTTGCGCGAGAGAACGACCCCTGCACCCGCTGCCGCAAGGCTCACGAGCCCCGTCGAGAGCCCGGTCAAAAGGCCACTGCGGACGGTTCTCCCGCGGGGGTGGACGCTATCCTCCATCGATGCCGAGCGACCATACCGACGCATGGACCGAGGCTGAGCACGAGGCGCTTCGGGCCGAGCTCGGCGACCTCTACCGCGACCGCACCTGTCTCGTCACCGGCGCCGACGGCTTCATGGGCTCTCACCTGACCGACGCGCTCGTCGCGCTCGGCGCCAACGTGATCGCGTTCGTCCGCGCGACCTCCTCGGGCGCGTTGAACAACATCGCGCGACACCGGCGCGACCTCACGGTCGTGTTCGCCGACCTGACCGACAAGACGTCGATCGACCACCTGATGCGCGACCACCTCGTGACCGCTCCCGACAAGCCGTATGTGTTCCACCTCGGCGCGCAGGCTCACGTCGGCGAGTCGTGGCACCGCCCGTACGAGACGGTGATGGCGAACACGGTCGGCACGCTCAACCTGCTGCAGTCGATCGTCGATCTCGGCGTGGAGCTCGAGAAGTTCGACACCGCAGGCACGTCGGAGGAATACGGCAACGTACGCGAGTCCGTCGCGCACCACCACGACTTCGACGAGAGCGGCAGCCTGATCCTCCACGAGCGCTCACCGATCAACCCGAAGTCGATCTACGCCACGTCCAAGGTCGCCGCCGACTTCCTCACGATGAACTACCACGACGCCTATGGCGTGCCCGGAGTCGTGACGAGGATGTTCAACAACTACGGGCCGCGCCAGAATCCCCGTTACATCACGGGAACGATCATCACCCAAGCGCTCGAGCGCACGCAGGTGGAGCTCGGGCAGCT
>DASXDB010000170.1:0-5206 GCA_036490895.1 Gaiellaceae bacterium | reverse complement strand
GCCGGCTTGATGAGCAGCACGACGAGCAGGATCGCGAGCGCGACGGGCAGCCGCAGCTCGGTCGTCACCGGGTGCACGTACTCGCCGAGCATGTTGAGCAGCACGCCGAGCGAGAGGCCCCCGACGATCGCGCCGACCGGGCTCTCGAGACCGCCGAGGACTGCGGCCGCGAACGAGTAGATCAGGACGGCTTGCATCATGTTCGGGGTCAGGAAGACCGTCGGCGCGACCATCATCCCGCTCACGGCGCCGAGCGCCGCTGCGAAGCCCCAGCCGAGCGCGAGCAGCCACGAGGTCCGGACACCGAGCAGGCGCGCCGCGTTCGGGTTGAGCGCGCCGGCGCGCATCGCGAGCCCGAGCTTCGTGAAGCGGAAGAAGAGCCAGAGCACGAGCACGCAGGCCATCACGACTCCGAAGGTCCCGACGTCCTGCTTGGAGATGTGCACGCCGCCGATCACCCACGGCTTGGTGGGGAACGGGCTCGGGAAGAACTGGAGCTGCGGCGACCAGATCCACGCGGCGAGGCCGTTCAGGATCACGAGCAGGGCGATCGTCGCCATCACCGCGGTCAGCACACTTGCCCGTTCGAGCGGGCGGATCACCGTCTGCTGCAGCGCGGCGCCGCCGACGAACGCGATCCCGAGCGTGGCGAAGAACGCCCACCACTCGAACGTCGAGCCGTGCCCCATCAGCGCCCAGGCGATGTAGGTGGTGAACATCGCCATCTCGCCCTGGGCGAAGTTGATCACCTCGGTCGCCTTGTAGATCAGCACCAGGGCAAGCGCGAGCGAGCCGTAGATCGAGCCGTCCGAGAGACCTGTCGTGAGCGTCTGGAAGAAGGTCTGCATCAGGAGCCCTGGTTAGTACCCGAGATAGGCCGTGCGCACGGCGTCGTTCGATTTCAACTCTGCAGCGCTCCCCGTGACGGCGACCCGGCCCGTCTCGAGGACATACCCCCGCTGAGCGGCGGCGAGGGCGACGGCTGCGTTCTGCTCGACGACGAGTACGGCGACGCCTTCGTTCCGGTTCAGTTCGGCAACCACCCGGAACACCTCGAGGGTGATCAACGGCGCGAGACCGAGCGACGGCTCGTCGAGCATGAGCAGCCGCGGCCGCGAGAGGAACGCGCGCGCGAGCGCCAGCATCTGCTGCTCGCCGCCCGACAACGTCCCCGCCTGCTGGTTGCGGCGCTCGGCCAGCCACGGGAAATAGCCGAGCACGGCCGCGAAGTCGGGCCGTCGCACCGTGTAGCCGCCCATCCGCAGGTTCTCCCAGACGGTCAGCTCGGCGAAGACCCCACGCCCTTCGGGGACGTGCGCGACGCCGCCTCGTGCGACGGCCTCGGGCGTCGCACGCGTGAGCCGCTTCCCCGCGAGCACGACATCGCCGCTTCGCCGCACCGTGCCGGAGACGGCACGCAGCGTCGTCGTCTTGCCTGCGCCGTTCGCCCCCAGGAGCGCGACGATCTCGCCGTCCCCGACCGTCAACGACACGCCGTGCAGCGCGACGACCTGGCCGTACCGTGCCGTGACGTCGGAAAGCTCGAGCAGCGGCGGCATGAGCCGCGATAGCTTCTCATGCATGGTGGAGGTCGAGGAGGGTCTCTATCGCGTCACTTTCTCGCTGCCGCTCGGGATCGACCACGTGCACTGCTATCTCGTGCGCTCGTCGAACGGCGGCTTCATCCTCGTCGACACCGGGCTCGGCTCCCGGGATCCCGAGAAGCGCTGGCGGCCGCTCCTCGACGAGCTCGATGCTCCGGTCGAGGTGGTCGTCGTCACCCACATGCATCCCGATCACGTCGGCGGTGCGCGCGACATCGCGGACCTGACCGGTGCGCCGGTGTACCAGGGGCGCATCGACCACGCGCAATGTGCGCTCGCGTGGGGGGAGCGCAACCCGCAGCGGTTCGCCGACTACTGGGCGCTTCACGGGATGCCGCGCGAGACGATCGAGGGGATCGTCGCCGAGTCGGGCCGGCTCGTCGACGCGGTGCACTGGGTCGAGCGGCCGGATCGCCTGCTCGACGCGGGCGACGACGTGGACGGCTGGCGCGTCGAGGTGCTACCCGGTCACGCCGACGGGCACATCGTCCTCGCGCGCGACGGGGTCGTGCTCGCCGGCGACACGATCCTGACGGGGATCACGCCGGCGGTCGGGCTCTATCCGAACTCGCGGCCCGATCCACTCGGCGACTACCTCGAGTCGCTGCGTTGGTACGAGGAGCGTGCGCCGCGCGTCGCGTACACCGGCCACCGCGAGCCGGTCACCGATCCCGCGGCGCGCGCGGCCGAGATCGCGGTGCATCACGCACACCGCCTCGACCGGGCGGAGGCGGCGCTCGACAGGACGCCTCTCTCCGCCTACGAGGTGTCGCTCGAGCTGTTCGAAGAGGCCCTGTCGAGCACACTCAGGCGGTTCGCGACGGCCGAGGCGCTGGCCCATCTCGAGCGGCTCGTCCTCGAGGGCCGAGCCGACCGCGCGGGCACGGCCTACACGAGGCCCGGCGATACCATGGAGGCATGAAGCCGCTCCAGATCGGCGTTCTCGCCGTGCAGGGGAACTTCCGCGAGCACGCGCAGATGTTGCGTGGCCTCGGCGCGGACGTCGTCGAGGTTCGCAAGGCCGACCAGCTCGACGGCCTCGACGGCCTCGTCATTCCCGGCGGCGAGTCGACGACGTTCACGCGACTGATGCACCTCTACCGCCTCGACGAAGGCATCCGCCGCTTCGAGCGCCCGGTGTTCGGCACGTGCGCAGGGATGATCGTGCTCGATCGGAACCACCTCGGTCTCGTCGACATCTCCGTCCGGCGCAACGCGTTCGGCCGGCAGGTCGCGTCGTTCGAGACCGACCTGCCCGTGGCCGGGCTCGATACGCCGGTGCGCGCCGTCTTCATCCGGGCGCCGTGGGTCGATGACGTCGGGCCCGGGGTGGAGGTGCTCGCCGAGATCGACGGTCGAGCGGTGCTGGCGCGCGAGGGGCGCTTCCTCGTCGCCGCGTTCCATCCGGAGCTGACCGACGACACCCGGCTGCACGAACTGTTCTTGGAATCCGTGAGGGAGGGCGACGTTGTCCGGGCATAGCAAGTGGTCATCGATCAAGCACAAGAAGGGTGCCGCCGACGCGAAGCGCGGGCAGCTCTTCTCGAAGCTGTCGAAGGCGATCATCGTCGCGGCGAAGAACGGCGGCGGCGATCCGGTGAACAACCTCGCGCTCCAGAACGCGATCGAGAAAGCGAGGTCGTACTCGATGCCGCGCGACAACATCGATCGCGCGATCGCGAAGGGCTCGGGCGCCGACGCCGATGCCGCCGCGTTCGAGTCGATCACCTAGGAGGGCTACGGCCCGGAAGGCGTCGCGGTGATCGTCGAGGCGCTGACCGACAACAAGAATCGCACCGCCGCCGACGTGCGCCACCTGTTCGCGAAGCACGGAGGCAACCTCGGCACGGACGGCTCGGTGTCGTGGCAGTTCGAGCGTCGCGGCGTGGTCGTCGTTCCCGCCGACGAGGTCGACGAGGACGAGCTCTTCATGGCGGCCGCCGACGGCGGCGCCGAGGACATCGAGCAGGACGGGACGGTGTTCCAGATCACGTCTGCGCCGGACCAGCTCGGATCGGTGCGGGGCGCGGTCGAGGCGGCCGGGTTCACGGTCGAGTCGGCCGAGCTGATGCTCGTGCCGAAGACGACGGTCGCCGTCGACGACGAGGCGAAGGCCCGCCAGGTGATGCGCCTCGTCGATGCGCTCGAGGAGAACGACGACGTCCAGGACGTCTACGCGAACTTCGACATCCCCGAGCAGGTGCTAGAGGCGGTCGCCGGCTAGTACAGCCGTCTGCAAGTTCGGTCCGGAATCGGTGAAGGGACCGGCGCTGCCGCGTCGAATTGTGTGGACATGGCGAGGACGAGCGGGTATCTGATCGTGCTGAGCGAGGCGGAGCGGGCCGAGTTGGAGCACCGAGTCGCGTGTTACACGCTGCCGCACAAGGTCGTGGTGCGGGCGAAGATCGTGCTGTACGCCGCGGAGGGACGGAGCAACGTCGAGATCGCCCGCCGACTGGAGACGGCGGCGCGAGTGGTTGGCCGCTGGCGGAAACGCTTCTTCGAGCAGCGGCTGGCGGGGCTTGAGGACCTTGAGCGTGCGGGCCGCCCGCGCCGTTTTCCCCCCGGAGCAGGTCGCCGAGGTGAAGGCGCTGGCCTGTCAGCTGCCGGCCACGCACGGACTGCCGCTCGGCCGCTTTTCGCGGACTGAGCTGCACCGGCTGGTCGTCGAGCGGAGCCTGAGCGAGGCATCTGCGTCGACGATCTGGCGCTGGCTGCACGACGACGCCTTGAAGCCGTGGCAACAGCGCTCCTGGATCTTCGTCCGCGACCCGCGCTTCGCCGAGAAGGCAGGCCGGGTGCTCGACCTCTACCAGCGCCGCTTCGAAGGCCGCCGACTGCGCCCCGACGAATACGTGATCTGCGCCGACGAGAAGACGCAACTGCAGGCGCTCGGCCGACGGCACGCAACGCAGCCGCCGGCACCGGGCCGCGCGGCCCGCTTCGAGTTCGACTACCAGCGCAACGGCACACTCGCCTACCTCGCAGCCTGGGACGTCCACCACGCCAACCTCTTCGACCGCGTCGAGCAGAAGACAGGGATCGAGCCCTTCGGACGCCTGGTCGAGCAGGTGATGACGAGCGAGCCGTACGCCTCCGCGCGCACCGTCTACTGGATCGTCGACAACGGCTCATCGCACGCAGGCAACGCCTCGATCGAGCGGATGCAGCAGACCTGGAAGAACGCGCGGCTGATCCACCTGCCGATCCACGCCTCCTGGCTCAACCAGATCGAGCTCTACTTCTCGATCGTTCAGCGCAAAGCGCTCACACCCAACGACTTCGACTCCCTCGACGCGCTCACCGAACGGCTGCTCCGCTTCGCCGACCACTACCGGCAAATCGCGCGACCGTTCGAATGGGCATTCAGCCGCGCAGACCTCGACCGCCTGCTCACCCGAATCGACGCCCACCAGCCACCACTCACGCTCGCCGCATGACCGAACTTGCGGACGCGTGTACTAGCACGCGCTCAGTCACGGTCGCCCCGTATCTCCGCTGCGGTCCCCTTCATGCGCGTGAAGCGCGGGACGACCGAGACGTGGTCCACCTGGGCGCAGTGGCGGATGTCGTCCTCGAGCCCCGGCGGCCCGTAGGTGCGC
>DASXDB010000169.1:0-1761 GCA_036490895.1 Gaiellaceae bacterium | reverse complement strand
GATCGGCCCCATCTACCGCGCGCAGAGCCCGTACTACAGCGGCGCGATCGCCGGCTATCGCGGCCAGATCGGCCGCAACGCCGCCATTCCGCACGCGCACGGCAACAACATCACGTTCCAGACTGGCGACGTCCTCGTCACAGGCGCCTCGGCGCCGGTGTGGGGCTATCACTCCGAGCTCGAGCGCACCATGGTGATCGGGCCGCCGAGCGACGACCAGCGGCGCATGTTCGACCACATGGTCGCGCTACAGGATCTCGCCGTCGACACGATCCAGCCCGGCGTCGCCTGCGCCGAGGTGGACGAGAAGGTGCGCGCGTACTACGACGAGCACTCGCTCTGGGAGAACTGGCGGCACCACGTCGGCCACGCGATCGGGATGCGCTACCACGAAGGCCCATTCCTCGACCGCGGCGACCGGACCGAGATTCGGCCGGGGATGGTCTTCACGGTCGAGCCGGGGCTGTACGCGCCGCAGCTCGGCGGATTCCGCCACTCGGACACGATCGCGGTGACCGATGACGGCGTCGAGTGGCTGACGTACTACCCGCGGGACTTGGAGGCGTTGACCCTCAGCTCGTGATACCGGGCTCGGGCGCGCGAGACGAAGTCGGGATCGCGCCCGATCTGCTCGACGAGCCAATCGACGAACGCCTGACTGTACTGGTTCGTGCCGAAGCGTGGAAGATGGACGAAGTCGGGGTCGATGTCGTACGTGCGCCTGATCGCCTGGAACTCGTATGCGTTGATCGACTTGTCCTCCGGTAGCCGGCTGTTCGCCTCCTCGACCAGCTCCTTCTGCCGGTACGGATGCGTGACGTCGAAGTCGATGGCGCGGTAGAGCGGCGCGTGCACGTCCGTGGTGATGCGGATGACGCGCTCGCCGCGCTCGTCCTCGCTCCGCTCGATCGCGACGATCTCCGAGCCCGCCGGCGCCGCGATCACGCGCTTGATGTCGCCGATCAAGCGCTTTCGTACCGCTGCGAGTCGTCGGTCCATGAACTTCCGCAGGTCGTCGCGGCTGGCGGGGACGCTGCGGGCGCCGTGGCGGAAGTACGCGCCCTGCGAGTCGAGCGTGAGCGGCGCTTCTCCCGCCTCGCCGACAACGACAGCGACGCCGCGATCGGTCGAGAGGAGCTCGACGTCGTCGAAGCCGAGCTGCACGCGGATCGCGTCGACGTCAGGCGGCGCCGGCGCGAGGATGACGCCGCCGCCGACGTTCGCAAGCGCGACGACGTCCTTCAGCACGTCGTCGCCGGCGCCCATGACGACGTACTTCGACGATCGCGTCGCCGCAGCCGCTTTCGCGAGAAGCCGTTCCCTGTCGGCCACAGGGACATTTTGCGCACCAAATGCGAAGAGCCGCCTCTCGGGCGGCTCTTCGAAGAAAAATCGGCGGCGACCTACTCTCCCGGGAGGTTGCCCTCCGAGTACCATCGGCCCTGGCGAGCTTAACTTCTCTGTTCGGAATGGGAAGAGGTGTTTCCCCGCCGGTATGACCGCCGAACTGTCAAGGGCGCGCCGAGCGCAGCACCCTCAAAACTCCATAGCGACTCTGTCCGGTGTTCAAATCAAGACCTCGGGCAATTAGTACGGCTCAGCTGAACGCATTGCTGCGCGTGCACCGGCCGCCTATCAAGGTCGTAGTCTCCGACCGCCCTTACTCCCTCGAGGGGATGGGAGCTCTCATCTCGAGGTGGGCTTCCCGCTTAGATGCTTTCAGCGGTTATCCCATCCAGACGTAGCTAATCAGCAGCGCCG
>DASXDB010000168.1:0-10465 GCA_036490895.1 Gaiellaceae bacterium | reverse complement strand
CCTGGCGCGGGTCTACGCCTGGCAGCTGATCCTCAACCAAGACGGCCTCCTCAACTGGCTGACCGCAAAGCTCGGCCTCCCGCCGGCGAACCTCATCTACACGAACACGGCCATGTGGCTCGTGTTCTCGTACATCTGGCTTCCGTTCATGATCCTGCCCGTGTACGCGGGGCTCGAACGCATTCCCCACTCGTACATCGAGGCGTCCCGCGACCTCGGGGCGAAGGGAAGCCGCACGCTCCGCAGCATCATCCTCCCGCTCGCATTGCCCGGGGTCGTCGCGGGCTCGATCTTCACCTTCTCGCTGACGCTCGGCGACTACATCACGCCCAGCCTCGTCGGCGGTCCGTCGTCGCAGTTCATCGGCAACGTCGTCTACGACTCCGTCAACGGCGCCGGCAACCTGCCATTCGGCGCCGCGTTCGCCGTGGTCCCCGTGCTCATCATGGGCGTTTATCTCGTCATCGCCCGGCGCCTCGGAGCGTTCGACGCGTTGTGATGGAGAGCCGGAGAACCCGCATAGCGCTCGGTGTGTGGGTCGCGATCGTGCTCGCGTTCCTGTACCTCCCGATCGTCCTGATCTGCCTGTACGCGTTCAACAGGTCGAACGTGCAGAGCTGGCCGATCCCGGGCCTGACGACGAAGTGGTTCGGCCCGGCAATCCACAACGGCGAGATGCAGCAGGCGTTGTGGCTCTCGCTCAAGGCGGCAGTCGTCGCGACCGTGATCGCGCTCGTCCTCGGCACCCTCGCGTCGTTCGGCGTGCACCGCTTCCGCTTCTTCGGGCGCGATGCGATCTCGTTCCTGCTCGTCCTTCCGATTGCACTGCCCGGGATCATCACCGGGATGGCGCTGAACTCGTACTTCACCTACTGGAAGGTGAACTTCAGCCTGCTCACGATCGTGATCGGCCACGCGACGTTCTGCGTGGTCGTCGTCTACAACAACGTGATCGCACGGCTGCGGCGCGTCCCGGGTTCGCTGACCGAGGCGTCGATGGACCTCGGCGCGGACGGCTGGCAGACGTTCCGCTACGTCACGTTCCCCACCATCTCGACGGCGCTCATCTCCGGCGGCCTGCTCGCGTTCGCCCTGTCGTTCGACGAGGTGATCGTGACCACGTTCACGGCGGGGGCCCAGAACACGCTGCCGATCTGGATCTTCGGCCAGATCCGGCTCGGCCAGCAGCTCCCCCAGGTCAACGTCGTCGTCTTCCTGATCCTGGCAGTCACCATCATCCCGGTCGCGGTCGCGCAGCGCATGACGCGCGAGAGTGGGATTCTTCGCACCGAGTAGGTGTCAGACACTCTTGGCGTCTGACACCCCTCGCAGGTCGGTTAGCTCGGCCGCGGACGGAGCCCACTCGCCCGCCTTGGCGTTCGCCCTGACCTGCTCGGGCTTCGTCGCGCCCGCGATCACCGACACGACCGGCTGCACGGCGAGCAGCCCGCCGATCGCCACCTCGAGCAGCGAACGGCCGTGCGCGGCCGCCCACGCGGTCAGCGCTTCGACGCGCTCGAGGTCCGCAGCCGAGATCTCGCGGCCGTGGAGGCGCGTGCCGGGCGCGGGCGGCGCCTCACGCGTGACCTTCCCGGTCAGGAGGCCGCTCGCGAGCGGGAAGTACGGGATGAACCCGAGGCCCAGTCGCGCGCACGCCGGCAGGAGCTCGGCCTCGGCATCGCGGCGTACCAGCGAATACTGGCTCTGCTCGGAGACGAACGCGTCCGAGGCGAGGGCACGGACACGCTCGAGCGTCTCGGCCCGGTAGTTCGACGTCCCCCACGCCCGGACGGTTCCCTCCGCGACGAGCTGCTCGACCGTCGCCACCGTCTGCTCGAGCGGCGTGTCCGGATCCTCCTCGTGATGCTGGTACAGATCGATCACGTCCGTCTGCAACCGCCGCAACGACCCCTCGACGGCGCCGAGGATGTAGTCGCGTGAGCCGCGCCGCTCGGCGCCGTCACCCATCGGCTTCCCCCACTTCGTTGCGAGCACGACCTGGTCGCGCCGGCCCCGCAGCGCGCGCCCGATCAGCTCTTCGCTTCCACCCTGGTTGCCGTACGTGTCGGAGGTGTCGAAGAACGTGACGCCCGCGTCGATCGCCGCGTCGATCACCGCGAACGTCGCCTGCTCGTCGATCCGGCCGCCGAAGTTGTTGCAGCCGAGCCCGACGACGGTCACCTCGAGCGGCCCAAGCGTCCGAGTGCGCATCCGCTGAACGTAGCTACCTAGCGCCAGGTGGCGTCGAGCACGCGCAGCCAGTTCCCGTTCGTGATCCGGTCGACCTCATCCGGTTCGTAACAGTCGCGCAACGCGTCGACGAGGCGGGGCAGGCCCGAGACACCACCGAGCGCGGCCGGCACGACTGCGCCGTCGAAGTCGGAGCCGAATGCGACGTGGTCGATCCCCATGCGGTCGGCGAGGTAATCGACGTGACGCACGATCTCGTCGAGGCCAGTCTTCTCGAAGTCGTTCATCCCGTCCTCTCGCAGGAACGTGACGGCGAAGTTGACCCCGACGACGCCGCCCGAGTCACGGATCGCGAAGAGCTGTGCGTCCGTCAGGTTCCGCGTCGAGGCGCACAGCGCATGCGCATTCGAATGCGTCGCGACGACCGGGCGACTCGACGTCTCCACGACGTCCCAGAACCCCCGCTCGTTGAGGTGCGAGACGTCGACGAGAATCCCCAGCTCGTTGCACGCACGCACGAGACTGCGGCCGGCATCGGTCAGGCCCGGCCCGGTGTCCGGGAGCGCAGGGAACTGGAACGGGACGCCTTCGGCAAAGACGTTGGGCCGCGACCAGACGATGCCGATCGAGCGAAGCCCGCGGTCGTACCAGTCCGCAAGGTTCGACAGGTCGTCCGCGATCGCCTCGGCACCTTCCATGTGCACGATCGCCGTGACCTCTCCCTCGCGGAAGTCGTCCACCGACCCCGCGAGGCGCACCGGCAGCCCGCGGAGCGTCGCGAACAGCTCCTCGGTGACCCGGGCTGCCTCCTCGAACGGAACCGCAGCGGCGAACGGCATTGCGTACGGCGTCGAGGGCGGATCGCCGTCGTACGGCGACGGCACGTACATGGCGAAGAACCCACCGGCGAAACCTGCGTCGGCAGCCGTCTCGAGATCGATGTGCTTCGCCGCTTCGCCCCGCCACCGCCTCAGCACCAGATCGTTGTGACCGTCGATGACCATGTATGACGCATCGTACGGGGACGTTCTCTTAGGCTCTTCGCCTTGTGACAGGCGAGCGGCTCAGGATCCTGATCTGCGAAGACGACGAGCGCCTGGCGACGCTCGTCACCGAGACCCTCGGCGCCGACGGGCGCTTCGACGTCGTCGCGCGCGCAACGAGCGGCGACGAGGCTGTCCGCCTCGCCGAGCAACATGCTCCCGACGTCATCCTGATGGACATCGGCATGCCCGGGCTCGACGGGATCGACGCGACACGGGCGATCCGCGCACGAGACGAGGCCCAGCACGTCGTGATCTACACAGGATCGGATGAGTACGAGGACATCGGTCGCGCCGATGCCGCGGGCGCCGCCGGGTTCCTGCACAAGGAGGCCCTCACGTCTCCGGACCTGGCCGACGCGATTCAGGTGCTGCACACGAACTTCGTCAGCTCGCGAACAGATCCGGACTGATGGCGGAGTTCGACGTCATCGTGATCGGCGCCGGTCCTGCCGGCGAGGTGTGCGTCGGCCGTCTCGGCGAGAACGGCCTGTCCGTCGCCGTCGTCGAGGGGCACCTCGTCGGCGGCGAGTGCTCGTACTACGCATGCATGCCGTCGAAGGCGCTGCTTCGCCCGGCAGAGGTACTCGACGAGGCGCGGCGGATCCCCGGCGCCGCAGAGGCTGCGACGGGTGAACTCGACGTCGACGCGGTGTTTCGGCGGCGGGACGAGGTCATCCACGACCTCGACGACTCGGTGCAGGTCCCGTGGCTCGACGCGCGCCACGTCACCCTCCTGCGCGGCCGCGCCCGCCTCACCGGCGAGCGCACGATCGACGTCGACGGGACGGCGCACACCGCGCGGAAGGCGATCGTGCTCGCGACCGGCACCGGAGCGCTGATTCCGCCGATTCCCGGGCTCGCCGAAGCCAACGCGTGGACGAACCGGCTCGGCACGACTTCGAGCAGCGTTCCCGAACGCCTGCTCGTCCTCGGCGGCGGAGTCGTCGGCGTCGAACTCGGCCAGGCCTGGGCGTCGCTCGGCTCGCGCGTCTCGATCGTCGAAGGCGGACCGCGCGTCATCGCGCGCGAGGAGGAGCTCGCGAGCACCTACGTGCACGACGCGCTCGCTGCCCGCGGCGTCGAGATCCATCTCGGCTCACGCGCCGTCGGCGTCGAGCGAAACGGAGTCGTGAAGCTCACGCTCGATAACGGCGACGTACTCGAGGGCGACGAGATCCTCGTCGGCGTCGGGCGCCGTCCGGCGACCACCGGCCTCGGTCTCGAGACGGTGGGGCTCGAGCCGGGTCGCTACGTCGAGGTCGACGACAGTCTGCGAGTCGCCGGACACGATTGGCTCTTCGCGATCGGCGACGTGAACGGCCGCGCGCTGCTTACGCACATGGGCAAGTACCAGGGACGCGTGGCCGCCGACGTGATCCTCGGCCGCGATGCGCGCATCGATCCACGAAGCGACGGCCCGCTCTCGCCGCGCGTCATCTTCACGGAGCCGCAGGTCGCGGCCGTCGGCCACACGCTGGCGTCGGCGCGCGACGCTGGGCTCGACGTGCGCGCGGTCGATTTCGCGACGTCGGGCACGGCCGGGGGAAGCTTCTACGGCCGCAACGCCCCCGGCACGTCGCGGCTCGTGGTCGACGAGCAGCGGCGCGTGCTGGCCGGCGCGACGTTCTGCGGCGTCGACGTCGGCGAGTGGCTGCACGCCGCGACGATCGCCGTCGTCGGGCAGGTGCCGATCGACACGCTCTGGCACGCAGTCCCGTGCTTCCCCACGCGCAGCGAGGTGTGGCTGCGCCTCCTCGAGACCTACGGCCTCTGAGTCCGGGGCGAGCGCAACCGGGCGGCGAGGGTCGAAAACCCGCTAAGGGCGGCCCGACCCCCGGGCCGCCCCTGGTCTCCGGTCCCCGGCCGCGCGCACCGCAAAACGATCTAGGCGAACCGGCCGGTGTTTAGAACCGCGGGCACGCGGTCACGTCCAGCGGGGGCGCTTGGTCGTGGAATCAGTGGTACACATGGTCGCTGCACGGCCGAACTTCGTGAAGATGGCGCCGGTCGTCGCCGCGCTGTCGGAGGCGATGCCCGGGGTACGGCACGTCGTCGCTCACACGGGCCAGGACTACGACCCGGAGCTGTCGGAGGTCTTCTTCGACGAGCTCGGAATGCCCCGGCCCGACTACGAGCTCGGCGTCGGCTCCGGGGACCACGGGGAGCAGACGGCGCGTGCGCTCGAACGGATCGAAGACGTGTTGCGAAAGGAACGGCCTTCGGCCGTCGTCGTCGCCGGCGACGTCGACTCCACGCTCGCGGCCGCGCTGGCCGCCGCGAAGCTCGACATCCCGATCGCCCACGTCGAATCCGGGCTGCGGTCGTTCGATCGCACGATGCCCGAGGAGATCAACCGCGTCCTCACCGACCAGGTGTCGACGTGGTGCTTCACGCACAGTCCCGAGTCGGGGGCGAACCTTCTGCGCGAAGGGATCCCACGCGACCGGATCCACTATGTCGGCAACACGATGATCGACACGCTCGTCCGGCTGCGCGCCCGCTGCGCAGCGTCGGACGTGCACGCGCGCCTCGGCGTGCGACCCAAGGAGTACGTGCTCGCGACGCTCCATCGTCCCAGCCTCGTCGACGGCCCGCTGCTCCACGAGACGATGGCCCAGCTCGCGAACCTGTCGAAGCGAATTCCCGTCGTCCTGCAGCTGCATCCGCGAACCCGGGCGCGGCTGCGCGAAGACGCGGCAGTCGACCCGAGGCGCCTCTTCCTGGTCGATCCGGTCGGGTATCTCGACTTCATTGCGTTGGTCGCGGACTCGACGGCCGTCCTCACCGACTCCGGATGCGTGCAGGAGGAGACGACGTACCTGCGCGTTCCGTGCTTCACGCTGCGGTCGACGACGGAGCGGCCGGTGACGGTCGCTCACGGCACGAACCGGCTGCTCGGGCTTGCGCCGGACCGGATCGCCGAGCTCCCGTCGCTGATCGCCGAAAGCAGAGCGCCTGCGAGCGCGCCGCCGCTCTGGGACGGATTCGCAGCCGAGCGGCTCGCGAGCATCCTCGCCGACGACCTGCGCACGGGAGCGCAGCGACCCGTCCCACGGAGTCCATCGCCTCGCGTCACGGTCGTGACCGACATCGTGACGCCCTACGCGGTCGCAGTCTTCTCGGAGCTCGCGTCGTTGTGCGAGCTCAGCGTCATCTTCTGCGCCCGTGCGGGCTCGCGCGGGCTCGGGTGGGAGTTCCCGCCTCGCCTGCCCTTTCGTCACCGTGTGCTCTCGGGCGCCACCATCGGCCGCAGGAGCGCCGACGCCGCCGACATCTACCCGGATCCGCGCATCCTCGCCGCGGTTGCCGCCACACGCCCGGACGCGGTCGTCAGCGGAGCGTTCTCGTTGCCGTCGCTGTACGCCGCGATCTACACGCACCTGGTGCGAAAGCGGCTGCTCATCCAGAGCGACGGCACGCACGCGTCCGAGCGGCGCATCGACCCCGCGCAACGAGCGTTGCGACGCCTGTTCGCCCGCATCTCCGACGGCGCGATCGCGAACAGCGTGCCCGCGGCGCAACGCTTCGTCGAGCTCGGTTGGGAGCCCGAGCGGGTGTACCTCGCACCGCACAGCACGAACGTCGACGGATTCCACGACGTCGCGCGGCAGCGAAGTTACGACTCGAACGGGACATTCTCCGTGCTGTGCGTGAGCCGGCTCATCCCACGCAAGCGGATCGACCGCCTGATCGACGCCGCAGCCGCCGCCCGCGCGGGCGGAGCGAACGTCTCGCTGACGATCGCGGGGATCGGTTCCGAAGAGGCAGTGCTGCGCCGCACCGCGGTGGCTGCCGGCGTCCCGGTGTCGTGGCTCGGCTTCGTCCCCCACGAGGAGCTGCCGGAGATCTTCGCCGGTTCCGACGCATTCGCCTATCCCACCTCGGAAGACCCGTTCGGGATCGCGATCCTCGAGGCCGCCGCCGCCGGGCTGCCGCTCGTCGTGTCACCACACGCGGGCGCGACTCTCGACTTCGTCAGGGACGGCGTGAACGGACTGGTCGTCGACCCCGACGATCTCGCCGCGCTCACCGAGGCGCTTGCGGTGCTCGCGACCGACTCCGCGCTTCGGCGGCAGCTCGGAGAGGCGGCGTTTGCCTCGACGGTGGACCGCACACCCGCGGCGACGGCCCGCGGATATCTCGAAGCCGTTCAGGGAGTGCTCGCATGAGCCCGCGCGTCGCCTACCTCGTCGGCCGGTACCCGCAGGTCTCCCACACCTTCATCCTCCAGGAGGTTGCGGCGCTCCGCGAGCTCGGCGTCGACGTCACGACGTTCTCGATCTGGCGCACACCCGACGGGGACGTCCGTTCCGACGAGGAGCGGCGCGAACGCGCGCGGACGCATGCACTTCTCCCGCCGGGGCCGCGCGCGACCGTGGTCAGCCAGCTCCGGGCGGCGCGGAGCGCGCGGGCCTACGCGAACCTGGTCGCCGAGGCGATGCGCCTCGGCCCGCCGGGTATTCGGCGCCCGCTGCTCGGCGGGTCGTGGATCCTCGAAGCCGCCGCTCTCTGGCACGCGCTCCAACCCACCGGCGTCCGCCACATCCACACGCACCTGGGTGGGACCGCACCCGCCGTCGCGATGCTCGCGACGGCGCTCGGCAACGCCGCCGAGCCGCACGCCGCCGTGCCGTGGACGTGGAGCTTCACCGTGCACGGGCCGGACGAGCTCGCGCACGCCGAGCGCGAGCAACTGCGGGCGAAGATCGAGGCCGCGTCGTTCGTCGTCGCGATCAGCGACTTCACGCGCAGCCAGCTCATGGCACTCGTGGACGAGCGACATTGGCCGAAGCTGCGGGTCGTCCATTGCGGCGTCGACCCAGCCGTCTACGTCCCGGCGACGAGACCGGCGACCGACGACTTCCGCGTGCTCTGCGTGGGCCGACTGGTCTCCGCGAAAGGTCACGGCGTGCTGCTCGAGGCGACTGCGCTCGCCGCGCGGGAAGGCGTGCGCATCCGACTGACGATCGTCGGGGACGGCCCGAAGCGCGTGCGACTCGAGGCACTCGCCTCGGAGCTCGGGATCAAGGACCGGGTGACGTTCGCCGGAGCCGTCGCGCACGACCGGCTCCCGGAGGTCTTCGCAACCGCCGACGCGTTCTGCCTACCGAGCTTCGCCGAGGGATTGCCGGTCGTCCTGATGGAGGCGATGGCGACGGCGATCCCCGCGGTCACGACGAGCGTGAACGGGATCCCCGAGCTCGTCGTCGACGGGGAGAACGGCCTGGTCGTGCCGCCGGGTCGTGCCGACCTGGTCGCGGATGCGCTCGCGCGACTCGCCCGCGAGCCCGAGCTCCGGGACCGTCTCGGTCGAGCCGGCCGAGAGCGGGTGGTCGAGGAGTTCGACGTTCGGCGAGAGGCGCAGCGGCTGCACGATCTGTTCATCGCGTACGCCGGGGCGCAGTGAGCCGTCCCGCGACGTGGTACCTCTCCCGCGCCCGCGCGATGTCGGGACGCGAGCTCGCGTGGCGCGCGTCTCAGGGCGTCCGGCGCCGCGTCGTGCGACGGCAGCGCGACCTGCGCGAGATCGATTGGCGCGGCGGGCGGTGGCCGACGTTCCTGCGCGGACTTGCAGTCGACGTCGAGCACGACGCGAAGCGGATCGCGGCGGGTGAGCTGTGCTACTGGGGCCACAGCACGACTGTCGACCCGTTCGCGCCATCGTGGGAGCACGGACCCCTCGCCTGGTCGCGTGACCCGAAATGCGGTTGGGAGCTCCGGCGCCACCAGCACCTCTTCCCCCTCGCGGCGGGCGGGCACGGCCGCCTCTGCATCGCGCAGATGCTCGACTGGCTCGACCGCCGACCGCCGGCCGACGAGGGGGCAGCGGCGGCGTACGAGGCCGCGCATCGGGTCGTCACCTGGTCGTGGGCGCTTCCGTTCGCTGCAGCGGAGGCGACGCCCGCGGAGCTCGCGCGCATCTCGGCGGCACTCGTGGCCGACGCCTCGCTCGCCCGCGAACGTCCGTCGCTGTACTCCTCGGCGAACAACCACAGGCTGGCCGAGCTCGCCGGACTGCTCGCGCTCGAGGCGGTCACCGACCGCACGCACTGGAACGAGGTGTGGCGCGCGTTCGAACGCGAGATCGTGCGCCAGACGTTTCCGGACGGCGGCAGCCGCGAGCAGGCGGCCGGCTATCTCCTCTACGTGCTCGAGATCGTCTGGGTGGCGGGACTGTACGCGCGCGCGGTCGGACAGGACCTCGGCCGCGTCGGCAATCGAACCGAGGCGGCGCTGCAATGGCTCGACGCGGTCGCCGGCGCCGACGGCGAGCCCCCGCCGGTCGGCGACGACGCCGAGGACCGATTCATTCGCGTCGACTACTTTCGGCCACGCCGCGCGTCGCTCACCGCCGCGCGGCTGCGGACGCTCCTCGACGGCGACCCGCACCTGCAGCCGCCCGACGCGCCGTCCCCACACGAAGCGTCGTGCGTGCTCGCCGAGAGCGGTTACGTCGTGATGCGTGACGGGCCTGTGCGGCTGCTCCTGGACGTGGGACCGCTCGGCTTCGGCGCGCTGGCCGCGCACGGGCACGCCGATGCGCTCAGCGTCACGCTCGACGCCGGCGACGAGACGCTGCTGCGCGACAGCGGCACCGGCACGTACGTCGCGGCCGACGGGCGCGACGCATTCAGGGTCAGCGCGGCGCACAACACAGTGACCGTCGACGGCCGTTCGCAGGCGCAGCCGATGGGCCCGCATCTCTGGGGTCGGCGATTCACGACCACCGTGCACGCGGTCGAGCTCGGCGACGCCGTCGACTACGTGCGCGCGAGCCACGACGGCTACCGGCCGATCGCCACACACACACGCGCGGTCATGTTCCTGAAGCCCGATCTGATCGTCGTGCTGGATCGCGTCACCGCCGACACGGCGCGCACGGTCGAGCTCCACTGGCAGACGATGCCCGGTCGAGCCTTCCGAGGCGTGGTTGTTGCGCGACCGCACGCGACGAGGCGAGACGGCGACGCGCCGTTCTCGCCGCGATACACGTGGATCGAGAGCGCACCACGGACGACGTTCAGCGCGCGCGGGCAAGACGTCGTCTTCGCAACGGTGTTCTCGCTCGCGGGAACCCCCGACGTCGAGCTGAGTCACGACGGGACGACGACCACCGTTGGCATCGACGAGCGCCGCCTCGCCGAGCGCTGGTGATGTGCGGGCTCGCCGGCATCGCAGTGCGCCGCGGCGCGCCCCCGCCGGATCGGGGGCGCATCACTACGGCGATC
>DASXDB010000167.1:0-2330 GCA_036490895.1 Gaiellaceae bacterium | reverse complement strand
GAATCGAGATTCGCAGCCCGCCGCCCGTTGTCGTCGCGTCTAGCCGGCCGGTGGCGAGTTTTGACTTAGGTTCGCGTGGAGGCTCTGCCGACGATCACGCAACCGATAGGCGAGACAACCCCACCGCCTGCAAGGTCAGACCGCCCGGACTTCTTGCAGTTGACCGGTGCGCGCGGCAGCATCACCCCGGCGATGGGTGACTGGACGATCAGAGAGGCGCGCGACGACGACGCGCCGGCGATGGCACGACTGATCGCGGACGCGAACCCAAACATGGTGGTTACTCCCGCGTCCTGGGTGCATGGCCGCCGGATTCAGCCGGCTCGCGCGCGTGCGCTACACCTCGTCGCCGAAGTCGACGGTGCTCCGATCGCGCGGGCACATGCGGGGTTGAACCCCCATACGACGACGGCCGCAGCGGGCTTCGGCAGCGTGATCGTCGACCCGCAACAGCGCCGCCGCGGGATCGGGACGTCCCTCGCGACACGGCTCGAGCGGCATCTCGCGGAGCTCGCCGCCGAAACGTGGACGGCAACCTTCTTCGAGAACACGGCCGGCGCCGCCTTCGCGGGACGGAATGGCTTCGCCGTCGAGCGCACCGCGGTCGCGGCGGCCGTCGACCCGCGAAGCGTCTCGCTCGATGTCGCGGGTGCCGACGAGGCAGTGCCTGCGAGCGTGCTCGGACCCGAGGCCGTCTACGGGATCGACATCGCCGGAATGCTCGACGAGCCCGCCGCGAACCCGGTCGACCCACCGCCGTTCGACGAATGGCTGGACGACCTTTGGGACGAGCCGAGCTTCACCCGAGAGGGGAGCTTCGTCGTCAGCGCCGACGGGACGCCGGCCGCGCTCACGCTCCTGTACATCGCACCCGAGGCCGGCCGCGGGCTGAACGCGTTCACGGCCACACTTCCGGAGTTCCGCGGCCGGGGCCTCGCGCTCGCGGTGAAAGTCGCGTCACTGCGCTGGGCGGCCGCCAACGGCATCACCCAGGTGTCTACCGCGAACGACGACACGAACGCGCCGATGCTCGCTATCAACGCGCGGCTCGGCTACGCACCGATCGGACGGCTGCTGACGATGCGGCGCACTCTCTCGACGCGATGAAGAAGGAGCTCTCGGAACGTCGCGTCGGTGTTCCAAGCGCCGATCCCGCGAGCATTCCTCCAACTGGAAGGGCAGAACTCGAATCGAGATGAGCGGGCCGCTATTGGCGGTTCTATGCCCGCACTCGGCGACGCTGACCGGCCAAACCGGGTGGCGCTGACATACTCGGCGCGTGGGACGGGTCGACGGCAAGGTCTCGATCGTGACGGGGGCCGGCAGCGGCATCGGCGAGGCGACTGCCCGCCTTTTGGCGCGCGAGGGCGCATCGGTTGTCGTCGCCGACCTGAACCGAGCGGAGGCCGAGCGCGTCGCAGACGAACTCGGCGCCGCGATCGCGGTCGAGGTAGACGTCTCGGCGGAGGAGAGCGTCGTCCGCATGATCAAGGCGGCAGTCGAATCGTTCGGCGGTCTCGACGTGCTGCACAACAACGCGACCGACTCAGCCCTCAACGCGGTCGACACAGACATTGTGACCCTGGATGTGGCCGTCTTCGACCGTCTGGTGGCCGTCAACCTGAGAGGTCAGTTCCTCGGCTGTAAGCACGCGATACCTCGCATGCTCGAACGCGGGGGCGGGTCGATCGTGTGTACGGCATCGGTAGACGGGTTCGTGGGACGCGGCGTTCGTGCGGCCTACGGAGCGTCGAAAGCGGGGGTCGTGCTGCTGACGAAGTCGGTGGCCTCCCAGTACGGCAAAGCGGGGATTCGCTGCAACGCGGTCGCACCTGGACTGACGCTGACTCCCGGTGCCGTCGACAATGCGACCGAGGAATACGTCGAAGCGGCGCTATCCAATTACCCCATGCCCCGCCTCTGCGTCCCCGAGGACGTAGCGAAGGCCGTTCTCTTTCTCGCCTCGGACGACGCTGCCTATGTCAACGCGGCGACCCTCATGGTCGACGGGGGCGCGACCGTCTACTTGCCGAGCGCACGCACCCAGTAATCGACGGTCTACCCCGCGGTCGTGCGCGCCCAGAGGCATGAGCAGCCACTTCGCGGCGACGTTTATCGTCGCCGAATTCGTCAGCGAGCCTCTTCTTCTTCTTCAGGCGACGACGCGGTACACCTGGAACACCTCGGCGTACTCGCGATTCACGTTGATGCCGTGGGTGCGGGCCACGTTCCAGACGTACTCGGCGTTCGCATAGCGGCGATGTTGCTGTGACGCGTACCGCTCGAGCGCCGCGACCTTGCGCTCGACGTGGCCGCGGTCGAGCGCGATG
>DASXDB010000166.1:0-6021 GCA_036490895.1 Gaiellaceae bacterium | reverse complement strand
CTCGGCTGTCGCCGCCTTGCGCTGCATGCGCGTGTACTTCTGGAGCTCGTCGCCGCCGGCGTGAGGGTCGAAGAGGCTCGCGAACATCTGCGCGGCGAGCCCCCAGTTGATCCGCGTGAACTGGACGAGCGAGACCCGCATTGCCTCCGGGATGTCGTTGCGGCTCGCGTACGCCCCGAAGAAGACGATGCGCTCGACCTTCAGCGGATCGCGCGTCGCGAGCAGCGACGCGGCGAGACAGCAGCACGACGAGGCGAAGATCGCGGCGCGGCCACCGACGGCGCCGATCACGGCTTCGAGCTGCAGGCTCTCCGATTCGATCGACGGCCGTGGCTCCAGGACGCGGTCACTGAGCCCGCAGCCGAGCCGGTCGAATCGCACGACCTGGTGCGTCCGCGCGAGCTGGAGGTAGAACGGGCGCTGATCGGGGTCCGCCCATTCCTCTTCGAGGTGCGAGACCCACCGTGGCCCGACGAGGAGCGGCGGCCCGTCGCCGTAGGTCGAATACGCGAGCCGGCGACCGTCGAAGTCGAGGTACCGGATCTCCTGCTCCATGGCCATATAGCGTAATGGCCTCATCGGGCCATCTTGCAAAGATGGCCCTTGCGGACGACGCGCTGGGCCATGTGCCGCTGGCAGGCTGGACGCATGCACAGCGAATGGATCGACGGCGTGATTCTCCGGCCGACGATGGATGCGGGCTACTCCGCGTGGCGGGACGGCGACCGGCTCGGCATCGGCTATCTGGTCGAGGACACGATCGAGGTCGAGGCCGACGACCCGCGCGTGCACGAGCTCCTGCACCAGCGGCTCGCGGCGGATGCGCGCGCCGCGGGGATTCACCTTAGGGTTGAGGCATGCGGGTCAGCCTCGTCACCCTCGGGGTCTCGGATCTCGCGCGTGCTCGGGCGTTCTACGAAGCGCTCGGCTGGCGAACCGGAGCCGGCCCGGACGACGACGTCGTCTTCTTCGACACGGGCGGCCTGATCGTCTCACTCTGGTCGCGCGAATCGCTGGCCGAGGACTCGGGCGTCGAGGACGGCGGCGGCTGGGGCGGCGTGACGTTCGCGTACAACGTGCGCTCGCCGGCGGAGGTCGATGCGGTGATCTCGGACGCGCGTGACGCGGGCGTACGGATCGCCCGCGAGCCGGGCGAGACCTTCTGGGGCGGCTACTCGGGTGTGTTCGTCGATCCGGACGGTCATCCGTGGGAGGTCGCGCACAACCCGCACTGGACGCTGCGCGACGACGGGACCGTCAGCCTCGGCTGAGATACTCGTCGCGTGGCCCATTCGGTCGGACTGAAGATCGACCACGAGCTGCCGGTCGGGAACGTCGACATCAAGGTGATCGTCATGGAGGACGGCGAGCGGCTCGGCCAGCTGAAGGTGAGCCGCGGCTCGATCGACTGGAAGCCGGGCAAGGCGAAGCGGACGTGGCAGCTCGAGTGGGAGCGGTTCGACCAGCTGATGCGCGAGTTCGGCCACCCGCCGCGCTAGACGATCAGGCACTCCCAGGGGGCCAGAACGCGGCCGTTCCAGAGCCGGCGGGCGGCGGTCATGTTGATCACGCACGTCTTGTCGCCGCGGCGGTACGCCCAGACCCACTGGTTGGTGGTCGCGTCTGTCGCATAGGCGTCGTCGCTGAAGGTCTTGCGCTCGCGGATCAGGTCGCGCGTCCAGTTGAGGATGGAACTCGGGTCGTCCTCCTGGTCTTCGACGTTCCGTGAGGTGTCGTAGAGCGGCAGCCACGGGTCGGTCCACTCGCGGCCGTCCCGCGTCCACGGCATCGGCGTGCGCTCGTAGTCGCGCGGCGGGGATGCCAGATCGACGATGCGGTCGGATGGGACGGCGCCGTCCTGGAGACCGATCTCGTCGCCCTGGTAGAGGATTGCCGTGCCGGGGAGCGTCAGGAGCAGGAAGAGCGCAGCCTTGTGCTTGTCGACGTTCCCGTGCGCCCAGCGCGTCGCCATGCGCGAGTGGTCGTGGTTCGACGCGAACCAGCAGGCCTGTCTGTTCGCCGGCAACTCGGCCATCGTCCGCTCGACGATCGGGCGCAGGTCGGAAAGAGTGAACTCGGCGTTTGTGAACTCGAAGTTCTGGGCGATGTCGAGGTGCTGCCAGTAGGCCGGCAGATCGTCGAGCGGCACGTAGGTCTCCCCCATCAGCACGGGCTTGGGGTCGTATTCGGCGGCGATCGCCTGCCAGCGCGCGTAGATCTCCTGCACCTCGGGACGGTTGCGCATGTGCTCGACCCCGTCGCGGAGCTCTCTGTCCTTGATCAACCCGTGCGCAACGTCGATGCGAAGCCCGCGCACACCGCGGTCGAACCAGAAGCGCAGGATGTCGTCGAACTCGTTGCGCACGTCCGGGTTCCACCAGTCGAGGTCGGGCTGCTGGGGCGCGAACTGGTGGAGGTAGTAGCGCTTGCGATCGGAGTCGTAGCTCCACGCGGAGCCGCCCGTGAAGATCGATATCCAGTCGTTCGGGATGTGATCCGACCAGACGTAGTACTCGGGCCGCTCGGTGAACCAGGCGTGCTTGTCGGAGGTGTGGTTCGGGACGAGGTCGAGCCACACGTCGATGCCGTGCTCGCGCGCCTCGGCTACGAGGGCGTCGTAGTCGGCGCGCGTCCCGTAGTCGGAGTGGACGTCGCGGTAGTCCGCGACGTCGTAGCCCCAGTCGACGTTCGGGCTCGGGTGGACCGGGCTCAACCAGAGCGCACCGACGCCGAGCGACGCGAGGTGCGCGAGATGCGCCCGAACGCCGCCGAACGAGCGGAGGTAGACCTGATAGACGATCAGCTGATCGTCCAGGTGTCGCCCGAGCCGACGAGCGCCTGCAGATCCCCGTCGCCCTTGGCGTTCTGGAGCTGCGCCTGGACGAGCGCGTCGTAGGAGTCGCGCTGCACGTCGCGGAACACGCCGAGCGGGATGGCGCCGTCCTTCTCCCACGTCAGCTGGGCGAGCGAGAACGCCGTGGCGAAGTCCGACTCGTCGTGCGTGATCCCGGTCGAGGCGAACTCGGCGCCTTGCTCGAGGTACGTCCGCGCTTCCTTGTCTTCCCGGATGTAGTCGAACTCGCCGTCGTTGTAGATGTTGCAGTTCTGGAATACCTCGACGAACGCGGCGCCCTCGTGCGCAGCCGCACGGCGCAACACGTTTGTCAGCCCCGGCTTGTCGATGTCGAGCGCACGCGCGACGAACGTCGCGCCGGCGCCGAGCGCCAACGCCAACGGATTGAACGGATAGTCCACGCTCCCCACCGGCGTCGAGCCCGTCACCGTCCCCTGACCGCTCGTCGGCGAGTACTGCCCCTTCGTCAACCCGTAGATCCGGTTGTTGAACATCAGGATCTTCACGTTGACGTTGCGGCGCAGCGCGTGGATCAGATGATTGCCGCCGATCGACAACGCGTCGCCGTCACCCGTCACCACCCACACCGAGAGATCCGGCCGGGAGACCGCGAGACCGGTTGCGATCGCCGGCGCGCGGCCGTGGATCGAGTGCATGCCGTACGTCTGCATGTAGTACGGGAAACGGGCCGCGCAGCCGATCCCCGAGATGAAGACGATGTTCTCGCGCGGGATCCCGAGCTCCGGCATGAACGCCTGCACCGCGGCGAGGATCGCGTAGTCGCCGCAGCCCGGGCACCAGCGGACCTCCTGGTCCGACTTGAAGTCCTTCAGCGTCAGCTTGGGCTCAGCTGCCACCGCTCGCCCCCGCGGTCTGGATCGCATCCGCGATCTCGCCTGCCTTGAACGGCTTGCCGGTCACGCGGTTGTAGCCGACGGCGTCGACGAGATAGCGCGCGCGGATGAGCTGCAGGAGCTGGCCCGAGTTCATCTCCGGGACGAGCACCTTGCCGTAGCTCCGCAGGACGTCGCCGAGGTTCGCGGGGAACGGGCTCAGCCAGCGCAGGTGCGCATGCGCGACCTTGCCGCCGCTCGAGCGGACGCGGCGGACGCCGGCGTGCACCGGACCGTAGGTCCCGCCCCACGAGAGGACGAGCACGTCCGCGCCCTCCTGATGGTCGACCGGCTGATCGGGAACCGAGATGCCCGCGACCTTCTGCGCGCGAAGCTGCGTCATCAAGTCGTGGTTCTCCGGGTCGTACGCCACGTTTCCCGTCTCGTTCTGCTTCTCCAGGCCGCCGATGCGGTGCTCGAGGCCGGGCGTACCGGGAATCGCCCACGGCCGCGCCAGCGTCTCGGGATCGCGCTTGTAGGGCAGGAACTCGGCGCCGTTCGCCTCTGCGAACTCGACGTGGATGGGCTCGAGCGTGCCGATGTCCGGGATCAGCCAGGGCTCGGTGCCGTTCGCGAGGTACGCATCGGACAGGAGGTAGACGGGCGTGCGATACGTCAGCGCGATCCGTGCGGCCTCGATCGCAGCGAAGAAGCAGTCGCCGGGCGTCGACGCGGCGAGCACCGGCACCGGCGACTCGCCGTTCCGGCCGAAGAGCACCAGCAACAGGTCGGCTTGCTCGGGCTTCGTCGGCATGCCGGTGGACGGTCCCGCACGTTGCACGTCGATGATCACGAGCGGCAGCTCGAGCGTCACGCCGAGCCCGACCGTCTCCGACTTGAGGACGACGCCGGGACCGGCAGACGTCGTCACGCCGAGGCCGCCGCCGAACGACGCGCCGAGCGCCGCGCCGACCGCCGCGATCTCGTCCTCCGCCTGGAACGTGCGCACGCCGAACGCCTTGTGACGCGCCAGCTCTTCGAGAATCGAGGATGCCGGCGTGATCGGATACGCGCCGAGGAACAGATCGAGGCCCGAGAGCCTCGACGCGGCGATCAGTCCGTACGAGAGCGCGGTGTTGCCGGTGATCTGGCGGTAGCGGCCCGGCGGCAGCTTCGCCGGCTTCACTTCGTATTGCACCGCGAACGCCTCGGACGTCTCGCCGAAGTGATAGCCCGTGTTGAACGCCTTCAGGTTCGCCGCGGCGATCTCGGGGCGCTTCGCGAACTTCGTCGAGATGAAGGTCGTCGTCGACTCGGTCTCACGGCCGTACAGCCACGACATCAGCCCGAGCGCGAACATGTTCTTCGCGCGCTCCGCCTCGCGCGCCGTCACGCCCTCGATCTCCCTGAGCGCACCGACCGTGAGTGATGTCAGCGGAACGGCGTGCAGCTGGTAGTCCTCGAGCGAGCCGTCCTCGAGTGGGTTCGACTCGTAACCGGCCTTCTTCAGGTTGCGATCCGTGAACGCGTCGGTGTCGAGGATCAGCGTCGCGCCGTTCGGCAGGTCGCGGAGGTTGGTCTTCAGCGCCGCCGGGTTCATCGCGACGAGCACGTCCGGCCGGTCGCCGGGCGTGAGGATGTCGTGATCGGCGAAATGAAGTTGGAAGCCCGACACGCCCGGAAGCGAGCCTGCGGGCGCGCGGATCTCGGCCGGGAAGTCCGGGAAGGTCGCGAGGTCGTTCCCCGACAGCGCCGTCTCGGAGGTGAAGCGGCCTCCGGTCAGCTGCATGCCGTCCCCGGAGTCCCCGGCGAACCGGATTACGACTGATTCGAGCTCGACGACCGGCTTGGCCACTGTCGATTCGACAGTAGCACCGGCTGCCGACCCTCCCCGTTCAGCGCGGCGACGAGGTCTGCGACCCCGTAGAGACCCACATAGGCGAGCGCCAGGAACCCGCCGCCGGCGGCGACGAAGAAGAGGATGTGCAGGTGGGCGAACGGGTCGTCGAGGCCCTGCCACATCGTCCACGCGACGAGCCGCGGACGCGTGACGACGTCCCAGCTGTTGAAGCGATGGATGCGCCCGAGGTACACGCCGAGGCTCGCGAGGAACAGCGCCGCGAGGGCGACCAGCCAGCCGATCCGCGCGCCTGCTTTCCGGGTGACGACGATCTGCACGAGCAAGAGCGAGGCGAAGCCGAGCGCGAGCGCGGTGAACGCGAACGACGCGAGGATCAGCGAGTCGACGAGGCGGTGACGGTCGCCGAGGTGCACGAAGTCGGTGAGCATGTACGGCGCGTTCGGCAGGAAGACGAGCCAGGCCGCGCCGAGCGC
>DASXDB010000165.1:0-3401 GCA_036490895.1 Gaiellaceae bacterium | reverse complement strand
CGCAGCGCGGCGCGTGTGCAGCCGCGGCACGCTCTCGAGCAGCCCGAGCGTGTACGGATGGCGCGGCGAGTCGAAGATGTCGTCCGCCGTCCCGCCCTCGACGAACGTGCCGGCGTACATCACCTCGACGCGCTCGCAGATACCGGCGACCACGCCGAGATCGTGGGTGATCATGATCAGCGCCGTGTCGCGCTCCTCGACGAGGCCGCGCAACAGGTCGAGGATCTGCGCCTGGATGGTCACGTCGAGCGCGGTCGTCGGCTCGTCTGCGATCAGCAGCTTCGGCTCGCACGCGAGGGCCATCGCGATCATTGCGCGCTGGCGCATGCCGCCCGAGAACTGGTGCGGGTAGTCGCGCAGGCGCTGGCTCGCGTTCGGGATGCCGACGCTGTCGAGGAGCACCGCCGCTCGCGCGAGCGCCTCCTTCTTGTTCAGCCCGAGATGCGTCTCGAGCGGCTCGCGCAGCTGGCGCCCGATCGTGAGCACGGGGTTCAGGCTCGTCATCGGGTCCTGGAAGATCATCGCGATCTGCCGGCCGCGAATCGAGCGCAGCTGCGAGTCGCTCATCGTCGTCAGCTCCTTGCCGTCGAGCCGCGCACTGCCGCCGGTCACGCGACCGGCGCGCGGCAGGATGCCGAGCAGCGCGAGCGAGGTCACGCTCTTCCCGCAGCCCGACTCGCCGACGATGCCGAGCGTCTCGCCCGGCGCGATGTCGAACGAGATCCCGTTGACGGCGTGCACGAGCCCGCGGCTCGTCCAGAACCGGACCTCCAGGTCATCGACCTCCAGGAGCGGCGTGCGCAACGTCATGCTGTTGCCCCGCTCCGGCACCGGCAAAGCCGGCACCTGCGCTCTTTGACGAGCTCCGTCAAACCTACGCTCTTCCTCTCAGCTTCGGGTCGAGCGCCTCGCGCAGGCCGTCGCCGATCAGGTTGAACCCGAGCACCGAGATCACGATCGCGACCCCGGGGAAGATGGCGAGGAACGGCGCCGTCTGCAGGTACCGCACGGTCGACGTGAGCATGTTCCCCCACTCCGGCGTCGCCGGATCCTGGGGGCCGAGCCCGAGGAACCCGAGGCCGGCCGCGTCGATGATGGCGGTCGCGAGCGCGAGCGTGCCGGCCACGATCACGACCGAGATCGCATTCGGCAGCACATGCGAGACGAGGATCCTGCGGCGCTTCACGCCGACCGCGCGGGCGGCGAGCACGAAGTCGTTCTCCCGTTGCGCGAGCACCGAGCCCCGCAAGAGGCGCGTGAAGATCGGGATGTTGACGACGCCGATCGCGATCATCACCTGGAACAGGCCGGGACCGAGCAGCGCCACGATGCCGATCGCCATCAGGAAGCCGGGGATCGCGAGCATGATGTCGACGAAGCGCATCAGGATCGTGTCGACCCAGCCACCGAAGAAGCCGGCGATCGAGCCGAGCACGATGCCGATCGACAGGCCGACCGACACGGCGACGATGCCGATCAGAAGCGACAGCCGTGCGCCGTAGAGGATCCGCGAAAGCTCGTCGCGGCCGAGATCGTCGACGCCGAGGAGGTGATGAGCGGACGGCCCGGGACAGCAGCCGCTGAAGATCGACTGCAGATCCTGCGCGCGAGGATCGTCGGGCGCGAGCAACGGCGCGAAGATCGCGACGAGGATGAAGATGCTGACGAGCACGAAGCCGATGATCGCGCTCGGGTTTCGGCGCAGCCGGCGCCATGCCTCGGACCACAGGCCGCCCTGGCTCGCTTCGAGCGTGACCTCGGCCGCTTCCAGCTGCGCGACCGACATCTACTTGCTCCCCAGACGAATGCGCGGGTTGATGAGCGCGTACGAGATGTCGACGAGCAGGTTCACGAAGACGACGATGATCGCGATGAACAGGATCCCGCCCTGGATGACCGGGTAGTTGCGGTCCTGGATCGCCTGCTGCAGCCACGACCCGATGCCCGGGTACGAGAAGACCGTCTCGGTCAGGATCGCCCCGGAGAGCAGCAGGCCGACCTGCAACCCGACGATCGTCGACACGGGCAAGAGCGCGTTCCGCATCACATGACGCGCGTCGACCGTGTGCGGCGGGAGCCCTTTCGCACGCGCGGTACGCACGTAGTCCTCGTTCTGAACGTCGAGCACCGCGGCACGCGTGATGCGCGTGATGATCGCAAGCGGGATCGAGCCGAGCGCGACCGCGGGCAGGATCAGATGTTTGAGCACGTCCCAGAAGGCGCCGAGATTCCGGGCCAAGAGCGCGTCGAGCAAATAGAAGTTCGTCGGGTGCGGGATGTTGATCAGCACCGAGATCTGCCCGACCGTCGGGAGCAGCCCGAGCCGCACGGCGAAGATGTACTTGAGGATCAGCGCCAGGAAGAAGATCGGGATCGAGATCCCGAGTAGCGAGATCGCGAGCGAGATCTGGTCGAACGCGCGCATGTGGCGCTTCGCGGCGAAGAACCCGAGCGGTATGCCGATGGATACGGAGAAGATCGCGGCGGCGATCGCGAGTTCCGCGGTCGCCGGGAAGCGCTGGCCGATCTCGGTGAGCACCGTCTGCCGCGTTGTGATCGACGTGCCGAGCTTCAGCTGCGCCGTCTCTTCGAGGTACTTCCAGTACTGCAGGTAGATCGGCTTGTCGAGGCCGTACTGATGGTTGATCTGGCGGATCGTCTCAGGTGTCGCGCGCTCCCCGAGCAGCGCCTGGGCGGGACTGCCGGGAAGCGCTCTGATCCAGACGAAGACGAGGATCGAGAGCCCGAGCAGGATCGGGACGAGCAGGAGCAGTCGGCGGACGACGAACCGAAGCATGCGCTAGATCAGTCTCTCCTTTCGAGCCTGCTGCCGGAAAAGAGCCGTGGGGGCCGGCGAGGCCGGCCCCCACAGATGCGTCCTGTCAGCCGATCGACACCGTGGAGAAGAACTGGATGTCGACCGGGCTCGGCACATAGCCGTTGACGTTCTTCTGGAACGCCAGAGCCGGGCTCGTATGGGCGTACGGGACGCCCGGCAGGAAGTTCATGAGCAGGTTCTCGGCCTGCTTGTAGAGCGCGATGCGCTTCGAGAGCGTCGTCTCGTCGCGCGCCTTCGTGAGCAGGTTGAAGATCGCGGGGTTGTTGAAGCCCCACTGCTTCTGCGGCGTCCTGAAGAACACGCCGGCGAAGTCGTCCGGGTCGCCGAAGTCGCCCGTCCACCCGTACAGGTAGACCTGCGCCTTGCCGTCCTGGACACCGCCGAGATAGTCGGGTGTCCACGGCGCCGCGTGCGGGACGATCTTGAACCCGGCCTTCGTCAGGCTCGCCGAGAACGCCTGGAAGTTCTTGACCGGATCCGGCATGTACGGACGCGAGACGCCCGTCGGATACCAGAAGCTGATCTTCACCGGCAGCTTGAGCCCTGCCGCCTTCAGCAGCGC
>DASXDB010000164.1:0-5353 GCA_036490895.1 Gaiellaceae bacterium | reverse complement strand
ATCCGCGGAAAGGAGGTGGTCCGGCGTTGGAGACTTCAAGTACGGGCAGTGGAGGTACCAGCTCGTAGAGGCGCGTCCCCGGGACCTTGACTGGGGAATCGTCTAGCCAGCGTGGGGGACTCGCGTTACGCGCCGCCTTTTCGGCCGGAAGCGTCTCTACGAAAAACCAGCTGGTAACTGGATTGGGGGCCCTTCGGGGCCCCTAGTCTTTGTGCAGCCGGGTCGCAGGCGACGAGGTGATCGTGCCCTCACGGCCTGTAGCGCCAGATGTCCTTGCCTTTCCAGCTCGGCACCCAGGCCTCGCCGTGAATCGTCGTGACGACGAACGGCCCGACGCCCGATTTGAGCGTCTCCGTCACCGAGTTCGAGGCGGGATCGACCACGGCGATCGAGTTCTTGCGGATCTGGGGCACCCAGACCTGGCCGTCCACCGCGTCCGGATCGCCGAGGTACGGCGCGCCGGGCAACGGGATCGTGGCCGCGACCGCGTTCGTCGTCGGGTCGATCCGCGCGAGCCCGGTCGGCGTCGTCACCCAGACCGCGTCCGCGGAAGCCGCCGTCCAGCCCGCGCCGCCGGCGACCGGGATCGTCGCGAGCAGCTTGTGCGACGCGGCGTCGACCCGGATCACGCCGTTGCTTCCTGCCCCCCAGACGGCGCCGAACGCGCCGACGGCCCCCGTCGCCATCGGCAGCTTCCAACGGTTCACGACGCGGTTCCGTGTTGGGTCGATGCGCTCGAGCTCGCCCTGGACGTACGCGGTCGTCCAGGCCGACCCGTAGGCGAAGGTCGTGTCGTAGGGCGTGCTGCCGACCTTGATCGCCTTGATGCGCTTTCCGGTTGCGACCGACACGCGGCTGACGGTCGACGTGTTGGTGTCCTCGATCCACATCGAGCCGGCTCCGAAGCCGAGCCCGCACGAGCCGGTGCCGATACCGGTCCTCGAGACGACCTTGTTCGTCTGCGGGTCGATCTTGAGGAGATACGGCTGTCCGTACTCGCTGACCCACACCCACTTGCCGCCGGCGGCGGCGGCGCAGGGTGCTGCGAACTGGCCGACGCGGATCTTCGCGACGACGCTGGGTGTGGCGGCGGTCGTGACCGCGGCCGCGAGCAGGGCGATGAGTGTGCGCATGGATCCGGAAAATAGTCCGGCGCCGGAGAAGTTGCTACGGATCCGGATTAAACGTTGGTTAACGCCCGCTCGAACGCCGCACCGAGCGACGTCAATCCCGTTCGCATCTCGTCGAAGTCGACGTCACGTGCGAGCTGCTCGTTCACGCGCTGGAGCGCTCCCCAGCCGCGACGCCACTCCCGGTCGCCGCGGGCCGTCAGCTCGAACAGGAACGAACGGCCGTCGTCCGGGTTCTGGCGACGGCGTACCTGCCCGCGGGTCTCGAGCCGTCGCACGACGTCCGACATCGTGGTCAGCGGCAGGCCTAGCTCGCGCGCGAAGTCGGTCAGGCGAACCGATCCCCGCGCGCCGATCAGGCTGAGCACCGCATACGTGTCCGACTCGACCCCGTCCGCCTCGAGCTCACGGCTGACCAGCTGGACCATGCGTTGGTGCGCCGCGAACAGCAGGAGGAGCAGCGACAGCCGCGGCTCAGGCTGCGCGCCGGATCTGGTCTTCGAGGGGGACGAGCGGGAGTTGGAACGTGTGGACGGCATCCGTGTTCGTGACGATGTTGTCGCCGGCCTCGATCATCGCGACCTGGTCGGCCGAGAGCGGAGCGCCTGGAAGCCACTGGGTCGCGCGAGCGCCGGTGCGTGCAAGCCCCGCCGGGACGTGCGCCAGGGCGCGGCGCTTGCCGAGCACCCGTGCGATCGTGCGGTAGAGCTCGTCCCACGTGACGATGTCGGGCCCGCCGATCTCGAACGTCTTGTTCGCGGCCGCCGGCGTGTCGAGGGCGCGGGCGAAGTGCTCCGCGACGTCGTCGATCCAGATCGGCTGGATCTGCTGCCGACCGGAGCCGATCACGGTGACGACGGGCGAGTAGCGAACCTGCTTCATGAACGTCGCGAGCGCGCCGCCGTGGCCGAACACGAAGCTCGGACGGAAGATCGTGTACTCGAGCCCCGACGCGACCGTGTCCTGCTCCATCGCGAACTTCGCGCCGAAGTACGGGACGAGGTCCTTGGTCGTCGACGTCGTGCCGAGGGCGCTCATGAGGACGAGCCGCTCGATGCCGGCGTTCTTCGCGGCAGCGATCACGTTTCGCGTGCCGCCGGTCATGACGCGCTCGAAGTCGTGCGGCCTGCCCTTTAGGATCGCGACGAGGTGCACGACGTGCGTGCAGCCCTCGGCGGCTGCCGATACGCTCGCGGCGTCCGTCACGTCGCCGACCGCCAGCTCGACGCCGAGGCTCGCCAGGTGCGCGCCGCGATCCGGCCGGCGGACGAGCGCGCGCACGTCGCGCCCTTCCGTGCGCAGCGCATGCACGATCCGCGTGCCGACGAAGCCCGTGCCGCCCGTGAGGAGGACCTTCACTGGAAGTTCTGCCAGTAGCGGGACGGCGTCGGGCCGCGCTGACCCTGGTACTTCGATCCGATCGTGTCGCTGCCGTACGGCGCGCTCGCGGGCTCGGTCATGCGCATGAAGGAGATCTGGCCGATCTTCATGCCGTAGTAGATCGTGATCGGCAGGTTCGCGACGTTCGACAGCTCGAGCGTCACGTGGCCGTCGAAACCGGGATCGATGAAGCCCGCGGTCGAGTGGATCAAGAGGCCGAGACGTCCCAGTGAACTCTTGCCTTCGAGGCGGGCGACGAGGTCGTCGGGCAGCGTGACGCGCTCGAGCGTCGAGCCGAGCACGAACTCGCCGGGGTGGAGGATGAACGGCTCGTCGCCGTCGATCTCCAGGAGCTCGGTCAGCGCCTCTTGTGGCTGCTTGACGTCGATGTACGGGTATCGCGCGTTGTGGAACACGCGAAACGTTCGGTCGACGCGCACGTCCACGCTCGACGGCTGGAGCAAGGCAGCGTCATACGGGTCGATCCCGATGCGGCCGTCGGCGATGAGCGTGGCGATGGTGCGGTCGGAGAGAACCATGCGGCGATTCTTCCATCAGCGCGTCCGCGAGGGCGGCGAGTCCCTTCAGGAAGGCGTCCTGCTCGGCCGGCGACAACGCTGCGAGCGCCTGCTCGAGCGGCCTCGACCGCGCTGCGAGCCAACCTCGCACCGCCTGCTCGGTCGCGGGAGCGAGACCGACCACGGTGCGGCGACGGTCGGTGGGGTCCTCCGTGCGGGTGATCAGCCCGCGCTCCTCGAGCTCGCGCGCGAGCGTCGACGCGGCGGGCAGGGACAGGCCGAGCTCGCGCGCGAGCTCGCCGACCGACCGGCCGCCCTCGCCGCCCACCTGGGCGAGGAGCGCGACGTGGCGCCGGCCGAGCGAGGCACCCTCGACGAGCTCGAGCAGCTCCGGCGTCGGCCGGCGCCGCGCCCACAGACCGCGCATCACGCGCCGGAGGTGGAGCCGTAGCTCGGTCACCCTGTCTCTATTCGTTACCATCGTGTAACTATTATCGTCGATGAACTGAAAGGAGGTGAGCGTCCATGTGTGGAGGACATCATCATCACCGCCGGCGCGGCTTCGGCGGCTACCCGAACCGGGAGCAGTGGGTCGACCGGCTGCAGGCCTATCGCGAGCACCTCGAAGAGGAGCTCAAGAACGTCCAGGAGCTGATCGAGCGCCTGGCCGAGCAGCCGGCGCCCGCCGAGACCGTTTAGAGGCTCTAGGACCGCGCGGCCGGCACGTAGTACCGGTCGGCGTACTCGATCACGGTGCGCTGCATCGAGAAGCGCGGCGCGAGCTCCGCGATCGAGCTCTTCATCAATTCGAGCCAGGCGTCCCGCGACTGGAACCGCGGGACGACCTGCTGCTCGAGCAAGGAGTAGAGCTGCTCGGCGTCGTCCTCGTCCGTGCCGCCGTCGATCGCCCACCCGTAGGCGGGGTCGTAGGCCTCCGCCCACCAGCCGTCGAGCACCGAGACGTTGAGCACGCCGTTCACCGCCGCCTTCATCCCGCTCGTCCCGGAGGCCTCGTACGGCCGCCTCGGCGTATTCAGCCAGATGTCGCAGCCTGGGATGATCATCCGCGCCAGGTCGATGTCGTAGTCCTCGAGGAACACGACACGGCCCGTAGCCGCGCCGCGACTCAGCTCGATGATCGTCTGCATGACGTCCTTGCCCGGCGCATCCTGCGGATGAGCCTTGCCCGCGACGACGATCTGCACGGGCATCGCCAGCAGGCGCTCGAGGTCCGAGTACACGAGCCCGGCGCGCTTGTACGTCGCGAACCGCCGCGCGAACCCGATCGTCAGCCGCTCCGGATCGAGGCCTGCGTGCTCGGCGAGTCGCCCCTTCAGCGTCGCGTGCACGCGCCAGAGCGCGTCGGGGTCGAGCTCGCGCGCCGCGGGCCAGTTCGCCCAGTCGGGCGGCGCCTCCGCCCGAACCCCGGCTTCCCGCAGCAGCTCGACCAGCTCAGGGGCGAGCCACGTCCCGAGGTGGACGCCGTTCGTGATCGCCTCGATCGGCGTCTCCTCGTCCGGCCACAGGCCTTGCCACATCTTGCGTGCCACGCCGCCGTGCAGCTCGGAGACGCCGTTCCGGTGCGCGGAGAGCCGCAGTGCGAGCGGCGTCAGGCCGAACCCGTCGGTGTCCGGACCGCGCCCGAGATCGAGGAGCCGGTCGTCCGAGATCCCGGCGCTGCGTGCGAGGTCGCCGACGTAGCGGAGCACGAGGTCGTCGCCGAACACCTCGTTCCCCGCCGGCACCGGCGTGTGCGTGGTGAACACGGTCGTGCGGCGGATCTCGTCCAGCGCGTCGTCGGTCGAGATCCCTCCCGCGACGAGGACGCGTGCGCGCTCGATCGCAAGGAACGCGGAATGACCTTCGTTGACGTGATACACGCTCGGCGTGATCCCGAGCGCGTGCAGCGCGCGTACGCCGCCCACACCGAGCAGGAGCTCCTGCCGGATCCGGTGCTCGCGGTTGCCGGAGTACAGCGCGTCTGTAACCCACGGCACGTCGAGTAAGTAGAGCGGGACCGAGCCGACGTCGTATCGCCAGACCGCCGCGTTGACGAGCTCGCCGCCGAGGTCGACCTCGGCGTCGACCGGCTCGCGCACGAGGCCGAGCGCCTCGGGGTCGAGCTCTTCGTACCGCTCCGTCTGCCGCCCCTCGTCCGAGACGCCCTGCACGAAGTAGCCGCCGCGATAGAACAGGCCGACCGCGACGAGCGGCACTCCGAGCTCGGCGGCTGCCTTGAGATGGTCGCCGGCCAGCACTCCGAGCCCGCCCGAGTAGATCGCGAGGCGGGTGTCGACCCCGAACTCCATGCTGAAGTAGGCGACG
>DASXDB010000163.1:0-15878 GCA_036490895.1 Gaiellaceae bacterium | reverse complement strand
GGACCCGGAGGACGGCGCGTGCGTGCCGGCGCAGATGCCGCGCGGGCAGTTCGACGCGCTCGAGCTCGACCTCCGCGAAGGTGAGCGCGTGCACGTCTTCGGCCGCGCGGAGCTGTACGAGCAACGCGGGGAGCTGCGCCTCAAGGTACTGACGATCGAGCGCTACGGGCTCGGCGCGCATCTCGCAGCGCTCGAACGGCTGAAGCGAACGCTCGCCGCAGAAGGTCTCTTCGCCGCGGAGCGCAAGAAACCGCTCCCACGCTTCCCGCGGTTGATCGGCCTCGTCACGGGCAACGACGCGGCCGCGAAGAGGGACGTGCTGACCCACATCGTGCAGCGCTTTCCGCCCGCGAACGTCCTCGTCGCCGAGACGTACGTCCAGGGACCGCGGGCGCCGGCGTCGATCGCGACCGCGCTGGCCGACCTCTGCTCGCACGGCGCGGACGTGATCGTGCTCGCTCGTGGCGGCGGCAGCTTCGAGGACCTGCTTCCGTTCTCCGACGAGCGCGTCGTCCGTGCCGTCGCGGCGTGCACAGTCCCCGTCGTGTCCGCCGTCGGCCACGAGCAGGACACGCCGCTGTGCGACCTCGCCGCCGACGCGCGCGCCTCGACGCCGACCGCTGCGGCACGTCTCGTGGTGCCCGACATCAACGAGCTGCGCGAGACGCTCATGCGCACGCGCCAAGCACTGCATCGCGGTGCACATCGCGCGGCGGAGCGATATGCACAGCGCCTCGCGGCGATCCACGATCGCCTGCGGCGTGCACCACTGCTCGCGCTCGAGCGGCGGCGCGCGACGCTCGATACGCTGCACGCCCGGCTCGGGGCACTCAGCCCCGCCGCAACCCTCGACCGCGGCTACGCGATCGTCCACCGGGGCGACGAGCTCGTGCGCTCGGCGACGCAGGTGACTAGCGGCGACGAGATCGACGTGCGCGTCGCCGACGGCGGATTCGGAGCGACCGTTGGGTGAGCCGACGTTCGAAGAGGCTCAGCGCGAGCTCGAGGCGATCGTGGCGCGGCTCGAACAAGGCGACGCGGGCGTCGACGAGCTGACGAAGCTCTGGGAGCGCGGCGAGGAGCTCCACCGAATCTGCGCCACGAAGCTCGAAGTCGTACAGGGGAAGATCGAAGAGCTACGCGCGCTCGAGGAGCCCACGACCTAGCGCCTCGCCGAGCGCTTCCAGGTCCTCGGCCGCACTCGCGACGTTCCCTGACAGCGGTATCGCATCGACGCCGTCCCGCACGACACCGCCGAAGAGAACACACGACACGCCGAGCGCCGAACAGCGTCCGACGACTGCGCCAGGCGCCTTCCCTTCGAGGGTCGTGCGGTCGACGGTGCCTTCGCCCGTGACGACCAGATCGGCGGCCCGCGCGCGTTCGTCGAAGCCGATCGTGTCGAGGACGCGCGCCGCGCCGTTGCAGAGCTCTGCGCCGAGCGCGGCGAGCCCGGCCCCGAGCCCACCGCCGGCGCCGGCACCCGGAAGGTCGCGGTACGCCTCGAGCTCTGCGCGTGACGCGAGCCGCCGCTCGAGCTCCTCGACCGCTTCGCGGCCGGCGCCCTTCTGCGGACCGAAGACGCGCGCTGCACCACGTTCACCGAGCAGCGGATTGCGCACGTCGCACAGCACACGCACCCGCGCGTCGCGCAGCGCCGAACCGACGACTTCCCGCATCCCCGCACCGCCGTCGACGGTCGCAGAGCCGCCGAGACCGACGAACACCTCGCGCGGCTGGTCGGCGACGATCGCCAGGAGAAGCTCGCCGAGCCCGCGGGACGTCGCGCGCAGCGGGTCCCGCTCGTCGACTCCGAGGAGCGGCAGGCCGACCGCCTCGGCCGAGTCGACGACTGCGGCGCCGTTCGGCAGCACGAGCCAACGGGCCGTGACACGGCGCCCGAGTGGATCGGAGACTTGCGCCTCGCGCCAGTCGCCGCCCAGCGCGGCGTAAAGAACTGCCGCGGTTCCCTCGCCCCCGTCTGCGACCGGCAGCTCGTCCGCGTCGACCGAGCGCCGCAAGCCGGCGGCGACGTGCGCCGCCGCAGAGGCCGAGTCGAGGACGCCTTTGAGGCTAGCCGGCGACGCGAGAGCGAGTGGCCTCACGGTTCACCGGCGTCAGATCCTCGAGCGTGTCCTCGTCACGGTCCTCCATGTGCCGGAGCATCGCGAACGACAGCCCTTCGCGCGCGAGGAACACGAGACCGATCCCGATCCCGACGGACGCCTCGATCGCCTGGAGGCCGATCCCGAACGCGATGCCGTGTGCATACGCGATGCCGTAGTTCACGAGCGGCGTCGCAACCGCGACCTGGACGAGGCCGACGTTGCCGGGCCACAGGGGCACGATCGTCGCGACGTTCATCAGCACGAGCACGAGCCCCGCTGCCGCGAGCGGCTCGTTGATCTGGAACGCCTTCATCGCCGACCACACGGCGAGCAGCTGGCAGAACCACCCCGCGTACTGAAACGCGGCCGCCTTCATCGCGGGGATCGGCTTCCGCATGATGGCCAGCCCTTGTCGCGCGCGGGCGAGGAGCTGTCGGATCGAACCGACGCTCTCGAGCTCGCGATGCTGGCGGTGCGCGAGGACGACAGCGGCGACGAACAGCAGCATGCCGATCCCGATCGCGAGGCCGAGCGTCAGGTACGCCCACTGAGGTATGTCGGCAGCGATCAGCACCCAGACGACGAGCGTGACGGTCGGGAAGAGAACGAACATCCGGTGTGCGAATACCGAGCCGATCAGCGTCGCGGTTGCGCCCTTGCGCCCCGGCAGGCGGCGGCGCAGCACGGCGGCGCGCGCGAGCTCACCGACGCGGCCGGGCAGCACGGCGTTCGCGAACAGGCCGACGCAGAAGGCGGAGAAGACGAGCGGAAACTTCGGGCGGGGCTTGTCGAGGGATTGCTCGATACACGTATGCCACGAGACCGACCGCGCGACGACCGAGAGCAGGTTGAGGCCGATCGCGACCGCGACCCAGGGCCACGACACCGCACTGAATGCGTCGTGGACTGCGTGCCAGTTCGGCCCGCGCCAGATGACGAGTGCAACCCCGACGGCGAGCAGGACGACGGGTACGCCGAGGATCACCCAACGGCTCCTCACGCCACGACCTCCAGGTAAACCTCCTCGAGCCGTCGCGCGATGTCGTCCCACGCGTAGTTGACGAGCGCATGCGCGCGCGCCGCGCGTCCCATCTCCACGCGACGGTCCTCGTCCGAGAGCAGGTCGATCACCGCCGCGGACAGGGCGTCCGGGTCGGAAGGCGGGACGAGCATCGCGGCTTCCGGCGTCGCGACTGCCGCGTAGCCGGGGATGTCGGACGCGACCGCAGGGGTCGCACACGCGAACGCCTCGGCGAGCACGAGCCCGAAGCTCTCGCCACCGAGCGCCGGCGTGATCGACGCCTTTGCCCGTAGCAGCTCGTGCGTCCGCACCTCGTTCGTCACGATCCCCAGCACGTCGATGCCAGCCTCGTCGAAGCGCAGGCGTGCGTGCAACAGCCGGTACTGCAGCGGATCGGTGCCGATCAGTCGCAGCCTCGCACCCGTCGCAGCGTGAATCGCGGGCCACGCGCGGAGAAGCGTCGACAGGCCCTTGCGCGGGTCATGCCGGCCGATGAAGACCACCGCATGGTCTCGGTCGGCCGGATCAGCCTCATCGGGTGTGAGAACGCCGTTCGGGATCACCCGGTAGTCGTCCGGGATCCACCGACGGGCCGACTCGGCGGCCATCGGCGAGACGGCGATGCGCGCGTCGATGCGGTCCATCAAGAACCCCCAGAAGTGGAGGCCGTAGCGCATCCAGCCGAGATCGCCGTGCGCGTGGTGCGTGGCGACGATCGGGCACTGCGCGAGCGCGAGCGCCGCGACGCAGATCGCAGGCGTCATCGGCTCGTGCAGGTGGATGACGTCGAACTGCTGCCCGTCCAGCACGGCGCGCATCCGTCCCACGGTGCGCGGCGAGAGGATGATGTTCGGCAGCGAGCCGTTCGCCGGCACGACGACCGACCTGCCGACCGGCGTGATCCCGCTCGGCAACGGACCGTGCCGCCCGCTGCGTGGGTGGAGGAACCGCGTGAACTTCCCCGGCGGGTCGTTGCCCATGACGAGCTCGACGTCGTGGCCCCGGCGCCGCAGCGCAGACGCCTGGTGCTCGGCGTGCTCGATCACACCGCCCGGATACGACCATGAGAAGGGGACGATGATCCCGATCCTCACGCGATCGCTCCGGCGAACGCCTCGGCGAGCCGCGCGGCCCCGAGCTCGAGCGTCTCATCGGACACCGCGAGCGAGATCCGCGCCCACCCTGCGCCACTCGGGCCGAAGCCTTCGCCGGGCGCGACGGCGACTCGATGTTCTTCGAGGAGCCGCTCCGCACTCAGCCCCTCCGGCAAGCGCAGCCACACGAAGAACGTACCTTCGCACACGATCGGCGTCGACAGCCGAGCCGCCAGCACGTCGCGGCGTCGCTGGTAGGTCGTCACGCGCTCGGCGACCGACTCCTGCGACCCTTCGAGCGCCGCGATCGTCGCGCGCTGCATCGGCTCGAAGATGCCGACGCGCTCGTGGTCGTTCAAGAGATTGATCCGCTCCACGATCTCGGCGTTCCCGACCACGAAGCCGATGCGCCAACCGGCCATGCCGTACGTCTTCGACATCGACCACATCTCGACGCCGACGTCCTTTGCGCCGGATGTCGCGAGAAAGCTCGCCGGGGCGCGGCCGTCGTACACGAGGTCGATGTAGGCGGCGTCGTGCACAACCGCGCCGCCGGTCCGCTCAGCCCAGCGCACCGCATCCGGGAACACACCGTCGGGCGCGCAGACGGCGCACGGATTCGACGGGTAGTTCAGGTACAGGGCTGCGGCTTCCTCGACGTCGTCCAGGTGAGGCGCCCAGCCGGCGTCGGGATCGAGCGGGAAGGTGCCGAGCCGCGCTCCCGCGAATGCGGGCCCGGACGGATAGTCGGGGTAGTACGGGTCGGGCAGGAGAACGGTGTCGCCTTCGTCGGCGAGCACGAGCGAGAGCTCGACGATGCCGGTCTTCGTGCCCGGGAGCACCGCCACCTCGCGCTCGGGGTCGAGCTCGACGCCGTACACGTCGCGGTAGCGGGCTGCGATCGCCTCGCGTGTCCGGGCGAGCCCGCGGATCGGGGCGTAGCCGTGCACGTCCGGCCGGCGGGCCGACTCGACGAGCGCCTCGACGACGTGCGCGGGCGGCCCGAGCTCGGGGTTGCCGCGGCCGAGGTCGACGAGCGGCGGACCAGCCTCTCTCGCCGCCGCGGCGACGCGGCCGAGCAACGCGACGAAGTACTGCTCCCGAAGCCTCCGGAGCCTGGCGGGGCGAGGACGCACTCGGTGATCGTATTCGCGTCCGACCTCTCTAGACTCGGCTCGTGAACCTTGTCGAAGCGCTCTCGGTCGGCATCGGCCCCCGCCCGGCCGGGAGCGACGAGGCGTCGCGTGCCGCCGACGTCGTCGCGGACGCGTTCCGCGAGCTCGGCCTCGAGCCGCGATTCCAGGAGTTCGACCTGGTCGGCTACGAGGCGGACGAGCCGGAGCTCGAGGTCGACGGCGAGCGCTGGCCCGCCGGCCCGTGCATGTACGCCCACCCCTTCGAGGGCGAGGGCACCGTACGAAGGATCGGCGCATCGCCGAACCCGATCGGCGAGGGCGCGCTCGCGAACTTCGCGGTGGTCGATGCCTCCGGCCGTGAGGTGGCGCGGCTGCTCACAAGCCCGTTCTCGACCGGGGCGATTCCGTTCATGTCGGCCCACGTTCACATCACGACGCCTCCTACGGCGTTCGTGTCGATCGCGGACTCGGCGCGTCTTCAAGACGGGATGCACGTGCGCGTGAAGATCGGCGGGCGGTTCATCCCGGGCCGGCGTGAGCGGAACGTGGTCGCCGACATTCCCGGCAAGGACGAAGGTCACGTGATCGTGAGCGCCCATTACGACTCGGTGTGGCGCGGCAACGGCGCAATCGACAACGCGACCGGGATCGAGGGGGTGCGGCGCATCGGCGAGGCGATCGTCGGCCGCGAGCTCGAGCACGGCGTGCGCCTGATCGGGTTCGGCGCCGAGGAGATCAAGCTCACGGGCTCCCGGTATTACGTCGACGAAGCGACTCTGCGCGAGGAGCTCGACGAGGTGATCGGCGTCGTGAACCTCGACTGCATCGGGCACGGCGAGAAGCTCGAGCTTCTCGCATCACCCGATGCGCTGCTCGGCCGCGCCGTCGAAGCCGCGCGCAGCCTCGGCCTCCTCGACCGCTACGAGCTGGAGACAGGCCCGGCAACCGGTGGCGTCGACTCACACTGGTTCGCCGAGAAGAAGGTTCCGGCCATGACGATCCTCCACTTCCCCTACGACGAGTACCACCTGCCGACCGAGTCCCCGGCGCTGGTTGACGAGCGGCTGATGGACGACTCGATCGCGCTCGCGACCGCGCTGGTCGAATCACAACTGCTGAAGCCGATCCCTCGCTGACGTCGTCTATCTGACGTATCATTACGTCAGATGAACGCCGTTCTCGAGACGATCCGCGATCTGTCGCGCCCTGCCGAAGCAGCCTCGGAGCTGCACGCGCTGAGCATGGAGCTGGCGTACCACGACACGATCCCGGCGGCGGTTCAGAAGCGGGTCCGCGAGCTGACCGACGCCGTTGACTCGCAGCGAGCGAGCTGGGGTCGCGTCGATCCGTACTACGTCGAAATCGTCCTGCGCGCGACGCTCAGCGCACAGATCGCGCTGATGGAGCCTGACGTGCCGGACTCCCGTCTTCGCCTGCGGATGGCTCTGGACTCGCTCGCTCAGGCGTTCGCGTCGATCGCCGAGGATCGGCCGGTCTCGGACGATCGCACCGGCAAGGAGCTCGTCGCGTGGCTGGTCGCGACCACCGAAGCGCCGCAGGCCCAGATCGCCGAGCTGATCGGTGTAAGCCCGCGCCAGTTCCAGCGCTGGCTGTCTGCTGCCGAGTCCGCGTCGCCGGAAGGGAGCGATCTCCGGCGGGTCCGCGCGATTGCGCGGATCGTCAATCAGCTGCGCTTCTCGCTCACACCGGCCGGCGTTGTCGAATGGTTCTCGTGGCGGTCGCCCGAGCTCGGGCGGAGACGGCCGATCGAACTTCTCGACAAGCCCGCGCAGCTGCCGCGGCTGATCGGGCTGGCATCGGATCTCAGGGCAACCACGGCGACGTGATCTGTTACCGGGTCGCCGACTACCTCACGCCTCTCCGCGCGAGCCAGGCGCAACGTCGTCCCGGCCGATTCCATCGTGGAACCGAAGATGAGCCGACGCAGTACCTCTGCCTCCACCCCCTCGGCCCGCATGCCGAGGCGATGCGACGCTTCGGCACCCGGACACGGGAAGCGGCACGACGTCTCGACTTCCGCACCTGGGCGCTGAGGGTTCCTGATGCGGGCTTCGTCGACCTCGAGTTCGACGACCGCTGGGTGGCCGACGACTGGGCCGCGTGTCAGGAGCTGGGCGACATGCTGCGAGAGTCGGGCGCGCCCGGCCTCATCGCGCCGAGCGCGGCATTGCCGGGCACCAAGAACGTGATCCTGTTCGGCCCCTTCTCCGCATCGCCGTACGACGTGCCGTTCCGGACCGGCGAGATTCCGGCGAGCATCACGGGCGAGCACGGCTGCGCGCTCGAGACGCTCATCGGGCTCGTTCGTTTTCGCGGGCAGCGCCATCCCGGCCGCGACTTCGTGTTCCGCGAGCCGAGCTGGGGCTACGCCTAATCCGGCGGGCCGCTGCCGGGCCGGCCGTCGTACGGCCTCGCCACGCCGGTTTCGAGCCCGTCCGCCTTCCAGGCTTCGAACCCGCCGATCACATCGCCGACGTCGACTCCGAGGTCCGTGAGCATCGCCGCGGCGAAGACGGTCGAGAAGCCGTGGTCGCACACCAGGATCAGGCGCTTGCCGTCGAGCGCGGGGTTTCGATACTCCTCGGACGCCACCCGCCACTCGAGCACGGTGCGCGGCACGTGGTAGGCGCCCGGGATCACGCCGTCGTGCTCCCGTGAGGCCCGCTCGCGAATGTCGACGAGCACCGCACCCGCCCTCATGGCCGCATGCGCCTCTGTCGGCGTGTAGCGACGGATCCGACCCCCGGCCTGCTCGAATAGCTCGTTCAGGGTCACGCCGTGACCATAGACTGCCCCGCATGTTCGACGAAGGCCTCGCCGAGCTGCACACCCATCTCGGCGGCTCGGTGGCGTCGGACATCATGTGGAGCCTGGCGCACGAGCAGGGGATTCACCTGCCGACGCGAGACTACGAGGAGTTCGACCGCATGGTCACGGTCTCCGACCCGCGCGGCGTTCCCGACCTCGACTCGCTCGACCGGATCTACCACCTCACCGAGCTGATCCAGAGCTCCCCGCTCGCGGTCGAGCGCAGCGTGCACGCGGCGATCGGCGGCGCGTACCGCTCGCAGCGGATCACGACGCTCGAGCTTCGGTTCAACCCGATGAAGCGCAACCGGGGCGGCGAGCGCGACCTCGATCACATCATCCTCGCCGCCTCGCGCGGGCTCGACATCGCCTCGCTCGAGTACCCGCAGGTTCGCGCGGGGCTGATCCTGATGATGGACCGCACGTTCAGCGCCGACCAGAACATGGTGATCATCGAGAAGGCGCTGCGGTATCGCTCGCGCGGAATCGTGGGAGTCGACATCGCCGGCCCGCGGCCCAGAGGCGCGCGGTACGACTACACGCAGCTCCGCGAGCACGTCGACCTGGCGCGGGACGGCGGGCTCGGCGTGACGATCCACGTCGGCGAGGAGGGAGGCGACCACGGCGTCGAGGAGATCGGCGAGGTGGTCGAAGCGCTGCGCCCGGATCGCCTGGGCCACGGCATCCTCGCGGCGCGCGACCTCGAGCTCATGTCGGCGATTCGCGCCGCAGACATCACGCTCGAGATCTGCCCGACGTCGAACCTGCTGACGAAGGCGCTCAAGGACGAGGACGAGGTCCGCGACACGTTCCGGACCTTCATCGAGAACGGCGTCGCGTTCACGATCGCGACGGACGGCCCGGAGATGATGCGGACGCACCTGCGCGACGAGTTCGACCTGCTCTTGCGGATCGGGGCGCTTTCGGAGGACGAGCTCGCCGCCGCGAACGCGCGCGGTCATGACGCGTCGTTCCTCGGCGGGCGCACGCGCGCCCACGCCTGACGAGCGATACACCCTTTGGCCGATACCTCGGCTGACAACACCTCCGTAGCCTCGGGCCATGCTGGCAATCGGAGATCCAACGGGCATCACGTCCCGCCAGCGCGAGGTGGTCGAGCTGATTGCGCAGGGCTTGTCGAACGAGGAGGTCGGGCTGGTGCTCGGCATCTCTCCCCGGACAGCGAAAGCGCACTGCGATGTGTTGCGGCAGAAGCTCGGCGTCCCGCGGCGGCGGCAGATTCCAGTCGCCTTCCGGCTGCTGACGGGGGAGGACCCGTTGGCGAGGCGGCTGGCCTCGGCGCGTGCCGAGAACGGGGGCTGACGGCGAAGCGGCGCCTGCGGCCGGCCCCTCGGCCGCGGGCGCCGGCCCCCCTTTACTTGACAGTTGGCGAGGGCGTACGTTGTGCTCTCGGCAACTCGCGTTTCGACCAGGCGGCAGGCAGGCATGGCGGCAAGGGCGTCACAACCGACGGCAGTTCGCAGGGAGTCGCGGATCATCGAGCGGCCGCGCCTGATCAAGCTGCTCGATGACACAGACGCGCGGATGATCCTCCTCCTAGCTCCGGCCGGGTACGGCAAGACGACGCTCGCTCGGCAGTGGGCCAAGACGCTCAACGGCGCAGTCTGGGTCACGCTCACCGCCGAGGATCGGGACATTGCGGCGATCGCGACCAAGGTTGCCCACGCCGGCGACCCCGACGTAGGCGGCGGCCCAGCCCACGTGGCTTCATATCTCAAGGCCCATTCAAACCCGCAGCGAATGGCGCGCGAAGTCGCGCGCGTCGTTGCCCGCCAACTGATCGCCCGCCGCGTTCAATGGTTGGTAGTCGATGACTACCACGAAATCAGTGGCGAGACCGGGGCCGAGCAGTTCGTGGAAGTCCTAAACCAAGAGCTCGAGTGCCGATTTCTAATCGCCTCTCGACTCCGCCCAACATGGGCGACTGCTCGCCTGGCCGTGTATGGAGACCTCGTCGAAGTAGATCGCGGAGAACTCGCAATGAGCTTTCAGGAGTCCCGGCAAGTCCTCGGCAGCCATCCAGACTTCGAGCATGTTGTTGCCCAGGCGGAGGGGTGGCCCGCAGTAATCGGACTGGCCGCGAGCGCTCGTGGCGTTCGCATCCGCGGGCCTCAACTCTCTTCGAGCGTTCTGCATACCTACTTCACCGAGGAACTGTTCAAGGCTGCGGGCGAACGCCTTCAGCGCCAGCTTATGCGCCTCGCGCTCGCATCTGATCTCGAATCAACCACACTTCGAGAACTCTTTGGAACCGACGTCCAACCGCTCCGTAACGATGCCGAGCGGCTCGGGTTTGTGACCTCGGACGCAGGAGCCGACGAGTTGCATCCGTTGGTGCGTGATTTTCTGTTTCATAAGCTCAGCGCCGCCCCAGACAGCGAAGCGATGATCGCTGATGCCGTCGCCGCGTGTATTCGCCGCGAACGCTGGGATCGTGCCTTTGAACTCATCTTGCGGTTCGGAAGAGATGATCTTGTCGAGGGCGCGCTCGAGGCGAGCTACATGCCGCTTATTCGGTCGGGTCACACGGGAACCCTTGGCAGCTTTGCAACGAAGGTGAAGGTCGCTCCAACGTTCCCGCCACCCGTCGTTGATCTGGCTGAGGCCGACATAGCACTCGCCGACGGTGCGTTTGACCTTGCTTCACGCATCGCCTGTCGCGCCGTGACACGATTGGGAGAAGGGCACGACCTCGCGTCGCGAGCTCAAACGGTCATCGCGGTGAGTGCATTTGCACGAGCGCGCCTTGCGGAAGCTGAGGACGCCTACAAGTCGGCGTACGAAACAGCTCGATCCGCGGATGACCGAATCGCCGCACTTCGCGGTTGGGCGCTCTCATGCCTGCAGGGCGAAACGGCAGTTCCATCCTGGGTCATGGAGCACCTCGAACAGCGGAGGAGTGACTCGCCTCTTGATCTAATCCGGCACTCGATTCTTGAGTTGATTCGCCGCCACTCCACGATCGGATACGCAGACTCGGATTCCCTAATCGACGAAGCAGCCGCAGTTCTCCACCAAGTTGACGACCCCCGCGCGAGAAGTTCGTTCGCATACGTCGCGGCATACGTCACAGCGCTGAGCGCGCGCTACCGTGTCGCGACGAGCTGGCTGGAACGCTGCGACAAGGACATTTCCGCATTCGATCTGGATTTCGCCAAGCCTCACTCTCTCTGGAACCACGTGCTTGTCTCATGCGGCCTACGCAAATTCGGACACGCTGAACGTTCCCTCCAGAAACTTGAGGATGCGATCGAGGACAACCCGCTTGATTTTCATCTTCTCAACGCACGCATTCTTCGGGCCCGTCTCGCACTGGAGACGCGAAGAGTTGAGCCAGCCCTCGCGGTCCTCCCCGAGATCAAGCGCGAAGTCGTCATCCCGTCGGTCCACGGCGAATACCTCGCTACCCGTGCGCTCGCGCTCGCGGTCGCCGAACGCCGCCGAGAAGCACTCGCGACCGCAGAGGCCGCGCGTGACATGACCGGAGCGGTGGAAGTGCGCGTCCTCGGCGCTGCGGTGAGCGCAATTTCGGGCAGGAAGAGTGAGAGAACGGGTCTGGCATCTGCCGCATGGGATCTTTCGGAGGAGCTCGGAGCTTGGGACCCACTCGTTGCGAGCATTCGTGCCAGCCGTGACCTCGCAGACGCATTTTCGGCAATTCAGTCCTTGCGTCCCGCGTTGGCTGCGCTGTATCAGCGCACCAACGATCTTGGCCTCGCCCGTGTCAGCGGCCTTCGTGCCCGCGCAGTTGGAGATCCCGCCGGATTGCTCTCGCCTCGCGAACTCGAGGTCCTAGGACTCATCGCGCGTGGCTACCGGAACCAAGAGATTGCGAGCGCACTCGTACTCTCGCTTTCGACCGTGAAGGTTCACGTTCGACACATCTTCGAGAAGCTTGGCGTTCGATCGCGGAGCGAAGCTGTCACTCGGCTGACGACGATTAGCTAGGCGACCGTCGCAACGGTTCCGAGATGTTCGGTACTGGTTGGATCGTCCTCCAACTCGCGACGATCGAGCATGAACTCTGATCCCTTGGCCGTCCGGTAGTTCTCGTCGACCCCGGCGAGGATTGCTTCGAAAGCCGCGACAATCGACGTGTCGAACTGCGTCTCGACGGCTTGAGCTAGGCGGAGTCGAGCCACTCGGCTCGGCATCGCATCGCGATACGGGCGGTCGGATGTCATCGCGTTGTAGGCGTCCGCGACAGCGATGATTCGAGACAACAACGGGATATCTGTTCCTGAGAGTCCATCTGGGTACCCCTGGCCGTCAACGCGCTCGTGATGGTGACGCACAATCGAAGCGATCTCTGCGTACGTGTCGACGTTCGCGAGAATTCCCTCCCCAATCTCGGAGTGACGCTGCATCTCACGTCGCTCATCAAGCGTCAACGCCCCCGGCTTCTCAAGGAGGCCGGCGGGCAGGCCGATCTTGCCGATGTCATGAACAAGTCCACAGAGGTGCGCCAACTCTTGCTGCACCGGGTCCATGCCCATCCGTTCGGCGATGTCACGCGCGTAGATTGCAACGGCGGCTGAGTGACCTGCGGTGTATCTGTCTCTGGCGTCAAGTGTGGCGATGAGCCCACGCGCAAACGAAAGGTTTGCCGCCCGCAACTGCTCGTTTGCGCCTTTCAGATCCTCTGCGAGTCGACGCTGCTCCTGATAGAGGAGGAACCATCTTTGCGCTCCGAGTGCCGGAACATAGAAAAGCGGCAACGTCCAAGGCGAGACGTTCTGATAGGCGAGCGCAAGGAGCGCAACCGCGAAGCCGTATAGCGGCACCGAGGAGACGATCACCGGAAGCGAATCATTTGCGACGTTCTTCCAACTCCCACTCCCTCGGAGCCAGTACGTCACCGCCGTGAAGGCCGTATCGCTGACCTCTGCCACGAAAGCGGCAACTGCGGCCGCGGCGACGGTTCGCCCCGTGCCCGCTGATGCGATTGAGCCGACCAGGGCAACGCTGCCTGCCGCGAGCGCGCCAGTAATCGCGCGAGTTCCGACGTAACAGATTCTCCCGGGGAGCGGGAAGGAAATGGAGACCGCGGAAGCCCCGAACACGACCATGGCCGCGAGTGGACCGAAAAGAACAGCGGCGAAGATCGCCGGAAGGAGCGAAATCGAGATATCGACCTTCGGGCGAAGGGTGATTCGCTCGCGCTCTCCGTAGGCTGCGACTGCAGCCAAGGCCGCGATCGCGAACCAGTTTCCGAAGCGTTGGCCGGTCGCAAAGAGGACAGCGCCGATGAGCCAGGCGACGACTTGGACTAGGGCGATCCACGCGCCAGCTCTCGGGCGCACATCTGCAAAGTCGGTGCGCAGCCGACGGAACATTTGCGTATCCCCCAAAAGGGGTATAGGGTTCATCTCGCCGTCAGTCCTAACCCATAACGGGGGAAACGAATGTCTAAATTCGCAAAGCTGGTCAAGTCCGCCAAGATCGCCGGCGGGCTCTCCTCCTGGTAGGAGGCCAACTTAGTTAATTAGGTTCTCGCCCAAGTGGCCTCCCCCTTTTGAGGGGCGTGTCCACAGAGGTGGAAAACCGTCGCAAGACCGGAGAGGCCGTCCGTCAGGGGGCGGCCTTCTTCGTGGACCGGGCTCAGTCGATTAGGCCGCGGCGGAAGCCGACGGCGACTGCATGGGCCCTCGAGCGGGCCTGGAGCTTGGCGAGCAGGTGACGGACGTGGCTCTTGACCGTTTCCTCGCTCAGAAAGAGCCGGACGCCGATCTCCCGGTTCACGAGTCCGTCGGAGATGAGCTGCAGCACCTCGATCTCACGCGCCGTCGGCTCCTGACCGCCCTCCTGCACGGGGGGCTGGAAGGGGATCACCTCCGCGACCGACTGATCGCGCCGCGCGGCCACCGACTCGAACCGGGCGGTGTGTTCGCGGTACCGGCTCAGGATCTCGTTGCGCTGAGCAGCGTCCATCGAGGCTCCTATCGGCACTACTGAAGGGCTCTTTAGGAATTTGGTCCCTCAAACGAGGGAGGGCCTCGATTTCAACCGACGTGCTTGGCGATCTTCGCCTCGAGCATCGCCTTCACCCGGGGCCAGTCGTCGTCGACGATCGAATACCAGGCCGAGTCGCGGATCGAGTCCGGGAGGATCATGTGCTTCCGGAAGATTCCGTCGAAACTGGCGCCGACGCCCAGCAGAGCTCCGCGCACCCGCAGGTTCCTCGCGTCCGTCTTGAACTCGACCCGCATCGCGCCCCAGCCCTCGAACGCGTTCCGTAAGAGCAGGTATTTCGCCTCGACGTTCGCGCCCGTCCCCCAGTGGGCGCGCTCCAGCCACGTCCAGCCGATCTCGGTGCGCTTGTGCATCGGCTCGATGTTCAGGTACCGGGAGGACCCGCCCGGCACCCCGTTCACGACCACAACGAAAGGCACCTCGGCCTGGGTCTCGAGCGCCATGTCGAACCAGCTGTCGAAGCCGAACGTGGCCATGTTCGTGTAGCGGTGAATGTGCCACTCGCGCTCGGCCGCCGCGCGTAGGCCGGCGCGGTGCTCCTCGGCGATCGGCTCCAACCGCACCAGCTGCCCTTCAAGAGCAGCCGGAGGCCGCAGGGATTCACGAAGGGCGTGAGTGGAAACGTGAGATTCGTGCAAAACCTTCGTCAGTATCGCGTGCCATTCCGCGATACGGGGTACCTCCGTCCGGGCCTCCCATGACGAATCCACCTGAATTCCACGTCACCTCGGGCGGCGCCGTCGCGCTGCAGCAGCCGGTCTCCGTCGCGCGAAAGAGCCCGTCGCGCCTGTTCTGGGAACGGCTCCGCCAGGACAAGGCCGCGCTCGCAGGCGGCGCGGTCATCGTGCTTCTGGTCCTGATCGCGATCTTCGGCGGCCCGGTTGCGAAACAGGTCACCGGCCACGGGCCGAACCAGACGTTCGATTCCATGACCGACGCCTACGGCGTCCCCTACGGCCCAAACAGCTCGTTCTGGTTCGGCGCGGACTCGGCCGGGCGCGATCTCTTCGTCCGGACGATGTACGGCGCGCGCACCTCGCTCTTCGTCGGCGTCGTCGCCTCCGGGCTGGCGCTCTTCATCGGCCTGATCGTGGGCATGGTCGCCGGCTTCTTCGGGGGGTGGATCGACACCGTCCTCTCCCGGTCCGCCGACGTGCTCCTGGCCGTTCCACAGATTCTCATCGCCGTAGGCGTCGTCGCGGCGTGCTCGTCGACGAAGTCGGGATGTGACCTCAAGCTCTTCCATCTCCAGCCCGGCCTGCCCGTGGTGATCGCCGTGATCACGGTTTTCTCGTGGTCGTACATCGCGCGGATCGTCCGCGGTTACACGCTGTCGCTTCGCGAGAAGGAGTTCGTCGAAGCTGCGCGCTCGCTCGGCGCGAACAACGTCCGGATCCTCGCCACCGAGATCCTGCCGAACCTCGTCGGCCCGCTGATCGTCTACGCGACGCTGCTGATCCCGACCAACATCCTCTTCGAGGCCGCGCTCTCGTACCTGGGGCTCGGCGTTCCGGCAACCACACCGTCGTGGGGAGCGATCCTCAACGACGCGTCGGGGCTCTACGACGTCGCGTGGTGGCTGATGCTCTTCCCCGGCGCCTTCCTGATCATCACGACCCTCGCGTTCAACCTGCTCGGGGACGGGTTGCGCGATGCGTTCGACGTGCGGTCGGACAGATGAATCGCCCAGTGCTGC
>DASXDB010000162.1:0-6718 GCA_036490895.1 Gaiellaceae bacterium | reverse complement strand
CGCGGCACCATCAGATCGTCTCCGCCTTGCAGGACGAGGACGGGGCGCGCGATCGATGACAGCTCGAAGCCCCACGGCTTGACGAACGCGAGGTTGTCGTCGATCCAGCCGTCGCCGCTGTTCGCGATCGCATGCGCGATGTTCGCGTGGAGGTATTCGGCCAGGTCCGCGGTGAGCTCCGCGCTGTCGGTCGGGCTGAGGTGCGCCGCCATCGCCTCGCGAAGCTGCGCCGGCGTGACGCCGAGCAGGTTGTCGCGCTCGCGCTCGATCGCCGGAAGAAGCGCCTCCTCGCCCGCGAGGACGAGGTCGAACTCCTCGAGGTTCCCCTCGCCCATCCCGGCGAGCCAGTCGAGGCCCTCTGCGTTCCAGGGGCCGACGCCGGCGAGCGTCGCCGCCGCGACGAGGCGCTCGTCGCAGAGCGCAACGCATGCAAGCACGTGTGGGCCTCCGCCCGACAGCCCCCAGGTGGCGAACCGTTCGAGATCCAAGGCGTCCGCGAGAGCCGTGATGTCGGCGACGACGTCGACCACGGCGCGGCCATGCTTCCGGGTCGAGCCGCCGTAGCCTGCGCGGTCGTAGGCGATGAGGCGGACGCCGGGTGTGGCCCACCGCGCGTACAGCGTCCCGGAGCCGGGCGTGCCGTGGTGGTAGACGATCGGAAAGCCGTCGGGTTCGCCGAGCTCGTGCACCTCGAGCGAGCGCCCGTCGGCGAGCGCGACGCTGCGCGTCGACTCAGACGACACGCGACATTGCAATCGGACGTCGGTGAGCGTCTAGCGCCTTCACGGCGAGGTGCGCAGGAGCGTTGCGCAGGTTGACGGTCGTCTCGAACTCGTTTCGCCTGGCCACGGTGAGCGGGCGCAGACCGTTCCGCGCGGCGCCACCGAGGACGCTCCAGTATGCGGTCTCGGTGCTGCCGTTGAAGCTCGCATAGACGGTCGCGCTCGTGCCGTGCCGCTTCACCGCGATCGTCGGTGGATGCGCAGGCTTCGCCACCCAGGCGTTGCGGAAGGCACGGTAGTTCCAGGCGCCACCGTCGAACGTGGCGTCGAACCGCACGTGGCCGAGCGGATCGAACTCCGTCACGAACGGCGCCGTGCCCCAGCCGACGACGACATTCCCGTTCGCGAGGAATTGCGCGTTCCCCATTGCGGCCGCGGTGATCGGGGTCGGGTGCAGGAACTCCTGCAGGAGCAGGGCGCGGCGGTCGGGCATGCTCAGGCCGATCCGGATCGCCCGTGACTGGTGCGACGCGTTGCCGGCTCCGTCGTCGTAGAGCGTGATCGTGCCGTCCAGATGCGCGCGGGCGTCGTGCTGGTACATGAACTGCACGCCGGGACCGAGCTCGAAGTCGGTCGACTTGCTCCCGAGGCGCCAGATCACCGCGCCCGTCTTCCGGTCGAGCTTGTACACGCCCCACGTGTTGCGGGCGGAGACGAGCAGATTCCCGTCGAGGTCGACGTCGATCGAGTTGATGTGGAAGTAGTCGAACGGCGAGAGGATCGGCGACCAGCTGTCGGCGATCGCGACATGGTCGAGGCTGTGCCACTCGAAGAGCACCTTGCCCGAGGCGATGTCGATCTCCTGCACGATCGAGTCGAGCGTCGGATGCGCGGCCGGCCCGCCGACCGAGGTCAGGTCGATCGTCTTCGGGTTGTAGATCGTGATCAGCGCGGTGTTCTCCGGGGTGATCAGGAGTTCGTGCACGTCCGCGGCGAAGCCGTTGCCGGCGCGGACGCGCGCGATCTCCTTGTACGCCGAGTCGACGATCACGCCCTCGCCCTGCCCGGTGCCGATGGTCGAGATCTTCCCCTCCCACCAGGTGAGGACCGGCTGTCCCTTGTAGATCTGGCGGCGGAAGTTGATCGCGACGTCCTGTGTCTTCTTGAACCAGACGAGCTTGCCCGCATCGTCGAGGATCATCGGCCCTCGCTGCCCCGGCCCGGTCAGCGTCGTCACGAACAACAGCCCGGGGCTCGGGTTCGCCCGCTCGAGAACGCTGAGCGTCGGCACCTGGAACGACGGCTCGGTCACGAACGTCGCCACCCCGGCCGCCCGCTCCGTCGCCGCGGCGAGGCCCGGGAACGCAAGCCCGAGCCCTGCACCTGCGGCCGCCGTCAGGAACTCGCGCCGGGTCCGCCTCACGAGGTCAGATCCTACGGATCAGCCGTGCACCGAGAACTGCAAGGTGGTGACCCGTCCGTTCGTGAAGCAGACTCGACGTCCCGGGTGGTCGCGCGTCACCGCGTAGAGCCAGCAGTGGAGGTGCGCGACGTTCGGTATTCCGGCGACGGCTGCGACGTCGGCATCGCTCATCCCCGTCTTCAGCGCGCCGAGGTCGGAGCCCTTCGGGCACGAGCGCCGCTCGGCCCGCTTCAGGTCGCGGTCGATCGTCGAGTAGGTCTCCGGCTCGGGGGCAAGGTGCGCGCGCGCGATCACGATCGCCCCACACGGGTGCGGATGATCGACGACGCGGTCCGGGTACCAGTCGTTCAGCACCGCCTTCCACTCGGCCGCGCGAATCGGCGGCCGTCGAGCGGGCGCGTGCTGCACCTCGCACCCGGCGGCGACGACGGCGAGCACGATCGCGGCGACCCTCACGCGGCGATCCTCGGCCTTCGACGTGAGCCCCTCGTGACGAAGCCGTATGGAAATGACAAGCCCGTCTCGACCATCGCCCGGCTTCGGCGAGACTGTGGCAGCCGTGCCCGACGTTCTCGAAATCACGACACCGCACGGTCCGGCGCGCGTCCATCTTCGGCTCGTCGACGCGGCCCGCGCCGCGCTCGTCCTCGGCCACGGCGCCGGCGGCGGGGTGGACGCGCCGGATCTCGTCGCAGCGACGCGCGCCGCGGGCGCGGCCGGCCTCTCCGTGGTGCTCGTCGAGCAGCCGTACCGGGTTGCGGGCCGGCGCTCGCCCGCGCCGGCCGCGCAGCTCGACGCGGCGTGGACGTCGGTCGTGGCGGAGCTGCGCGACGGTGCTCTGGCCGGGCTGCCGATCGTCACCGGCGGCCGCTCGTCGGGGGCGCGGGTGGCGTGCCGGACCGCCCGCGAGACCGGTGCAGCCGGTGTGCTCTGCCTGGCGTTTCCCGTCCACCCGCCCGGCCGCCCCGAGAAGAGCCGGCTGGGCGAGCTCGATGCCGTCCCGGTGCCGGTGCTCGTCGTGCAAGGCGCGCACGACCCGTTCGGGATGCCGCCGCCTCGGAAGGGACGTACGGTCGTGCCGATCGCGGGCGATCACGGGCTCAAGGCCGATCGGGCAGGGCTCGAGGCCGCGGTCGCCGCGTGGCTCGAGAGCGGGTGGCTATTCTCGATGCGTGGCAGTCGCAGACGAGCGGGCGCTCCGCGAGGTGATCGGCCGGCCGACTGAGCTCGTCGCCTCGAAGATCGCCGACCGCCTCAACCACCTCACCAGGCAGTTCATCGAACGGTCGCCGTTCGTCTGCGTTGCGACGTCGCGACCCGGCGGCGGGCTCGACGTCTCGCCGCGCGGCGACCCCGCCGGCTTCGTACGGATCATCGACGAGCGGACGCTGCTGATTCCCGACCGGCCCGGGAACAAGCTCGCGGACACGCTCACGAACGTCCTCGAGGATCCGCGGATCGCACTCCTGTTCCTCGTCCCCGGCGTCGGCGACTCGTTCCGCGTCAACGGTCGGGCGCAGATTGTCGACGACCCGGAGCTGCTCGCCGGGAGCGCGGTCGAAGGCAAGGTGCCGAAGCTCGGGATCCTCGTCGATATCGAGGAGGCGTTCACGCAGTGCTCGAAGGCGCTCGTGCGCTCCGATCTGTGGAACCCCGAGAAGCATGTCGATCGCTCGGAGCTGCCGAGCACCGGTGCCGTCCTCGCCGCAGTCGCCGACCCGGAGCTCGATGTCGAGGAGTACGAGCGGGCGCGCGCCGAACGGTACGCGCGGCGCGAAGGCTTCTACTAGGAGCCGCGCGACCGGACGAGCTTGGCTGCGAGGAGCGTCCCCGCGACCGTCAGCACGAGCTTCACCGCCTTCCAGCCGCGCAGCTTCGACGCGCCGCTCGCGCGAGCCTCCATCACGACGGGAACTTCCTCGAGATGCAGGCCGGCGTTCGCGATCCGGACGAGCGCCTCCACCTCCGGCGCCCGGCTCGTGTACGTCACGGCGAGCAGCGGTAGCGCGAGCGCGTTGACCGCATAGAGCCCGCTCGTCGCGTCTCCGAACGTCCGGCCGAGCACGAGCCGCATCGCCCGACGGAGGACTGCGGTGCCGAAACGGCGCGCGGGGCTCGGCAGGTAGCGGTAGGCGGGGTGGCCGTCGCCCGAGACGAAGCGCGAGCCGACGGCGACGTCGCACTCGCCACGCCGAACCATGGCGAGAAGCCGGGCGAGCTCGTAGGGCGGGTGCTGGCCGTCGGCATCGACGCGGCCGCAGTACGCGTAGCCGCGCTCGAGCGCATAGCGGTACCCGGCCGCGATGCCGAAGCGGAGTCCGAGGTTCGTTCCGAGGGAGTGCACGTCGGCACCGTGCTCGCGGGCGACGTCTGCGGTGCGGTCGGTCGAGCCGTCGTCGACTACCAGCACGTCGGCGTCCGGCAGCTCTGCGTGCAGCGCATCGAGCACCGCCGGAAGGTTGTCCTCTTCGTTCCACGCCGGGATGAAGACCAGCGTGTCGCTCAGAGGTGCTCCCTGACCTGCCGGCGGGCGACCGTGGCAGCTCCGAGCTCGTAGACGAGCGCCGCCGGCGTCGGCACGACGCGCGCCGGCCGCACACTGACACGAATTCCGTGCGGCCCGTAGATCCGCCGGAAGATCCACCCGGCACGCAGCGCGTGCGCCGGCGCGCAGACGACGATCGCCTCACGGACGCCTCGCTCGACGAGCATCGGAAGTGTGCACGCTGCATTCTCGGCGGTCGTCGTGGCCGTCCCCTCGATCATGAGCGACACGTCCGGCCCTCGCCACAGGTCGCGCATGTGCTCAGCTTCGCCACGGCCGCTGAAGACGACGAGCGCGGCGCCCGTCCTCCCCACGGTGCGCTCCGCCTCGCGGACGAGCCGTTCGCGCGTCCGCGCGATCACGCTGCCCGGGACGACGACGGCGGGTGGCACGGCGTCAGGGTACGCCTCCCTCATTTCGTAGGGAGTTCCCGCCTTTCGCCCGCGGCCGTTCCGGCGCAGACTCGCTCACGGGACGCGACAACGACCGAAAGGAAGGAAGCTGGCAATGCATGTGAAGGCAGCAGCCGCGGTGTCCGCCCTCGCCCTGCTCGCGCTCGGCGCCGGGACGACCGCCACCGCCGGCAGCACGACCCTGCACCTCGGCGGATCGTGGGCGGGGACGTATAGCGGCGCGGTCTCCGGCAAGTTCACGCTGACGTGGACGCAGACCAATGGGCGCCTGAAGGGCGTGATCAAGCTGTCTGCGCCCAGCGGGACGTATGGGATCACCGGTTCCGTCACCAGGGGGAAGATCAAGTTCGGCGCGGTCAAGGTCGGAGCGATCTACAACGGGTCGGTCTCTGCCTCCGGGCTGAAGATGTCGGGCACCTGGGTAAGCGGGCCGGGCGGCGGCACGTGGAGCGCACACAAGCTCCTCACCGTCGTCAAGATCAAGCTGCCCTAGGGCGCCTCGGGGGAGAACGACTGGGGCCGCCTCGCGGCGGCCCCAGTCATACCGATTTGCGGTGTCGGCTCAGCCGCAGCCGGTCGACGTGCCGCAGTCGCGGCACGTGTAGCACGTGCCTGCGCGCACCATGCGGCCGCCGCAGCGGTTGCACTCGATCGCGTCCTCGAAGGAGTTGAAGAGCGCGGTCTGACCTGGCGCCGGCGCCTCGGCCACGGGCTTCGAGCCGCCGCTCGCGTACTGATCGGCGAGCTTCGCCCGAACCTCGGCGGACAGGATCCCCGCCTCTTCCTGCTGGTCGACGTCTAGGAACTTCTTGCCGAACCAGCGGAAGATGTAATCGACGATCGACTTGGCGGTGCGGATGTCGGCGTCGTTCGTCGGCCCCGACGGCTCGAAGCGGAGGTGCGAGAGCTTCGAGACGTAGACCGCGGGCGGGACGCCGTACTGGAGGCCCATCGACACGGCGATCATCAGCGAGTTCATGAGGCCGGCCATCGTGGTGCCGTCCTTCGCGATGTCGACGAAGATGTCGCCCGGGGTTCCGTCGTCGAACACGCCGACGTGGATGTAGCCCTCGTGCTCGCCGACCCGGAACTTGCGACCGATCTCCGTACGGTCCTCCGGCAGGCGGCGGCGGCGCGGGGCGGCGGCGCCCACAGGCGCGAGGATCTGCTGGCCCTTGTCGCTCTTGCCCGACAGCGGCTGCGCGACCTTGCAGTTGTCGCGGTAGATCGCGATCGCCTTCACGCCGAGCTGCCACGCCTCGCGGTACAGCGTCGAGACCTCGTCGATCGTCGCCGTCTCCGGCAGGTTCACCGTCTTCGAGATCGCGCCCGAGATGAAGGGCTGGATCGCGCCCATCATCTTCACGTGGCCGCGGTAGTGGATCGCCCGGTCGCCGACCGCGCAGTCGAACACCGGGTAGTGCTCGCTCTTGACGTACGGCGCACCGACGACCGTGTTGCGCTCGTCGATGAACGCGACGATCTCGTCGACCTCGTTCGGCGCATATCCGAGCTTCTCGAGCCCGAGCGGCACCGTCTTGTTGACGATCGTGATCTCGCCGCCGCCGACCAGCTTCTTCGACTTGACGAGCGAGAAGTCCGGCTCGACGCCCGT
>DASXDB010000161.1:0-2126 GCA_036490895.1 Gaiellaceae bacterium | reverse complement strand
TGACAAGCCGAACTACTTCAGCGTCTCCGTCTTCGGCAATCAGGCGGAGAGCTGCTCGCAGTACCTGTCGAAGGGCCGCCCGGTCGCGATCGACGGCCGCCTCGAGTGGCGCGAGTGGCAGGCGCAGGACGGCTCGAAGCGTGAGTCCGTCGAGATCATCGCCGACTCCGTGCAGTTCCTCGGCAGCCGCGGGGACGGCGACGCCGCCGGTGGCGGCAACCAGTTCGTGCCTGCGGGCGCGACGCAGGGCGCGGACGCCGACTTCTCGGGCGCCGACGACGACATTCCGTTCTAAGGAGATCTTTCTTGGCTCAGCAGAAGACCGACCGCAGCACATCGAGAAAGCGCACCGCACCCACCGGAGGCGGCCGGCGCAAGTCCTGCTTCTTCTGCAAGTCGAAGGTGGACGAGGTCGATTACAAGAACGTCAACGAGCTTCGCCGCTACGTGTCGGAGAAGGGGAAGATCCGCTCTCGTCGCATCAGCGGCGCGTGCCGGCGACACCAGCGCCAGGTTGCGGTCGCCGTCAAGCGCGCCCGCGAGCTCGCCCTTCTGACCTATGTGGGTGACAAGTAGGCCATGAACGTCGTTCTGACGCAGGACGTCGACAAGCTCGGGTTGCGCGGGGACGTCGTCAACGTCGCACGCGGGTACGCGCGCAACTTCCTTCTTCCGCGCGGGCTTGCCGACGTGGCAACGCCGGGCCTCGTCAAGGAGCTCGGGAAGCGCGACGCCCAGCGCGTGCGGCACGAGGCGAAGACGGTCGACGAGGCGCGCGCGATCGCGAAGCGGGTCGAGGGCGTCGAGCTGCGGTTCGACGTCAACGCCGGCCCGGCGGGCGCACTCTTCGGCTCGGTCACCGCGACAAACGTCTCCGACCGGCTCTGGGACGAGCTGAAGCTCCGCGTCGACCGCCGCAAGCTCCAGATGGAGACGATCAAGCGAATCGGCCGCTACACGGTCCCCTTCGACGTGTTCGCCGACGTGGTCGCCGAGATCCGCCTCGTCGTCGCGCCCGAGGGCCAGGAGCTCCCGCCCGAGGCCGAGCTCGCAGCGCTCGCGGAGGCCGAGCAGGCCGAGGCGGCCGCCGAGGTCGAGGCCGCAGCCGTCGAGGAGGAGCAGGCGACGGCCGCGGTCGAGGAGGCCATCGCCGAGGAGGAGACGGCCGTCGAGGACGAGGCTGCCGAGGCGGATCCCCCGGAAGGGGAAGAGCCGGCGTAACCCGTTTCGTCCACAGGCTCTCCACGGGTCTGTGGACGACGTTCCCCAGCCGCTGTCCACAGGGGCGGGAAACGGTGTGGAACTCGCCCGGAAGTTGGCGCAAAGTGCGCCCGTTTCGTCCACTATACTGACACGAACACCTGTTCTGTTTTCCCTGCACGAAGGAGGGTTCGATCACGAGTGAGCGCGGTTTCCACACCCTTTCCGGATCGGGCCGACCGCGGTCTACTACGGAGCGCATGACCCTGCCTGCCCAGGCGCTCGCGACCGCCCCGATCCCACCGCAGAATCTCGATGCCGAGGAGTCCGTCCTCGGCGCGATGATGCTGAACGCGCTGGCGATCGGGGCGGTCACCGAGTCCACCAACCTGAGCGCCGCGGACTTCTACCGCGAGAGCCACAGCCACATCTACCGGGCGATCCTCTCGCTGTACGCGAAGGGCGAGCCGGTCGACGCGATCACCGTGGTCGACGAGCTCGGGAAGAACGGGACGCTCGAGAAGGCCGGCGGGTCGGAGCGCATCCATGAGCTCGCAGCGCTCGTGCCGGCCGCCTCGAACGCGCCGCACTATGCGCGGCTCGTCGCCGAAATGGCGACGCTGCGCGGTCTCATCCGTGCGGGAAACGACATCGCGCGGCTCGGCTTCGACCGGCCCGGCGAGACCGTCGAGCTCGTCGACCGCGCCGAGCAGATCGTGTTCGACCTCTCGCAGCAGCGCGTGTCGACCGAGTTCGCCCACGTTGCCGAGCTGCTCAAGGACTCGTTCGAGACGATCACCAAGCTGTACGAGGCCGGCAGCGACATCACCGGCACTCCGTCCGGGTTCCGCGATCTCGACCGCCTCACCTCCGGCTTCCAGCCGGGCAACCTCGTCATCGTCGCCGCGCGCCCGTCGATGGGCAAG
>DASXDB010000160.1:0-3584 GCA_036490895.1 Gaiellaceae bacterium | reverse complement strand
ATGTTCGTGAGCAACGCGGGTCGGCGCCCCGCCGCGTCGAGAATCGCCTGGAGCAGGAACGCGGTCGTCGTCTTCCCATTCGTACCGGTCACGGCCGCGATCTCGAGCGTCTCCGACGGCCGGCCGAAGAAGTCCGCCGCCACGGGCCCCATCGCGGCGCGCACGCTGGGGACGACGAGCTGCGGCGCGTCGAGCTCGAGCCGCCGCTCGACGACGAGCGCCGCGGCGCCGCGCTCGACCGCCGCCGCAGCGAGGTCGTGGCCGTCCACCGTCGTCCCGGGAATGCAGAAGAAGAGCGCTCCGGGCGTGACGGCGCGCGTGTCGTAGGCCAGGTCCGTGACCTCGACCCCGAGAACGCTCAGATCCATCGCCCGGGACCCTAGCTTCCGCGCAGGTGCTCTTCGATCGCCTCGCGGACGATCAGCGGAAACTCGTACTCGACGTGGAGCTCCCATTCCTCGGGCACGTAGCCGCTGAAGATCCCGAGCTCCCAGTCGGTCGAGGCGACGACGTAGTCGCGGCCCGCCTCCGGCGCCGCGCCTGCCAGCTCGAGCCTGCCGCGCGGGCGCCCACGGAGCGGCCGCGGCGTCTCGTTCCGGAACGCAGGCTCGTTGCCGCGCTCGAGCAGCTCGATGAGCTCTTCCCCCGTCATCCGCGTCACGCCCGGGTTGGCAGGCGTCTCGGAGGCCTCCCACAGGGCGCCGCGGGTGACGAGACCGGCAGGCAGCACCCTGATCACCTGCCCTTCGCTGTACAGCCCAACGTGTGCACCCGCGCGGACACGGAGGATCTCCGCGATCGCGCGCGCGTCGAGCTGCTCGTCGATCGACCCGACCGGCTCCGCCAGCACCTCCTCGATCTCCGCCTCGACGGCCGCCGCCTCGGCCAGCACGGCGGGATCGAGCTCGGTGTCGTCGGGCACCGGCTCGACCGAGGCGGCGATCCGGTCGCCGTCGATCTCGATCCGCCCGATGTGGTCGCCGTAGCAGCCCGCCTGCGCGACGAGGACCCGCCCGATCCACTCACCGTGCGGCAACAGGTGATGCGAGTGGCCGCCGATGATCAGGTCGACGTCGGCCTGGAGCTCCGGCGCGATCCGCCGGTCGTCCCAGGGCGGGAACTCGTGGTCATAGCCGAGGTGCGAGAGCAGCACGACGAGTCGGGCGCCGCGTGCGCGAAGGTCGTGCGCCGTCGCCTTCGCGGCATCGAGGACCTCGAGTCGACCGAATCCCCACTCGACGTCGTCCACGCGGTCGAAGGGATCGGTGACGCCGACGATCCCGACCTCGCCGAAGAGAACCGACGGGACCGGGCCGTCGATCCCCGTGAAGTTCGCGAGCAACTGCGGAAAGGCGGATGCCCGCGCATGCTCGGTCAGGGCCCTGGGCCCGTACCGCAGCCACGACGCGTTGCCGACCGTCGCGGCGTCGCAGCCCGCGGCCCCGAGCAGGCGGTGCATGGCCGTGCCCTTCGTCAGGTTGGAGAGCCGGTTCGACGTGTCCTCGACGTCGCCCGCGTCGAGATAGAGCACGGTGTGGCCGGCATCGGCCTTCTCGCGCCGGACGATCGTGGCGATCTGTGCCAGCCGCTCCTGATGGCCGTGGACGTCGTTCGTGTGGAGAATCGTCAGGCGCACTAGTGCGCGGGCGCGACCGGATGATCCGGCGGAACGTTCAGATGCTGCAGATCGAACTTCGCGATCGCTGCGAACGCCGGCGCGGCCACCGTTCCGCCGAAGATCCCGCGCGTCGGGTCGTTCACGACGACGAGCACCACGAGGCGCGGCCTCTTGACCGGCACCATGCCGACGAACGAGGCGACGTACTTGCCGGTCGTGTACCCGTGCGGTCCCGGCACCTGTGCGGTACCGGTCTTGCCCGCGACGGTGTATCCGGGGATCGCGGCGGCGTTCCCGGTCGCGCCGTGCTCGTCGACCACGCCGGTCAGCATCTGCTTCAACACGTTGTCGATCTTCGTCGAGACGACGCGGCGGTGCTTGTGACTGTTGTACAGCTGGCCGCCGATCCGCTCGACGAAGTGCGGCTGCACCCAGACGCCCCCGTTCGCGATCGCTGCGTAGGCGGACGCCATCTGGATCGGCGTGACGGAGATGCCCTGCCCGATCGGCACGTTGCCGATCGTCGACCCGTACCACTTCTCGAGCGGCAGCACGAAGCCGGGGCTCTCACCCGGGAAATCGATTCCGGTCGTCTTGCCGTAGCCGAACTTCTCGATCCAGTTCATGAGCGACACCCTGCCGAGCTTCTTGGCGATCGTCACCGCGCCGACGTTCGACGAGTGCGACAGGATCTCGGACGTGGTGAGCGTCTCCGTCGGGCGGTACTCCGCGTCGTGGATCACGCGGTCGGCGACGTGGATCGAGTACGGCAGCCTGAACTTCGTCGACGGCGTGACGAGCCCCTGCGACAGGGCACCGGCGATCGTGACGAGCTTGAACGTCGAGCCCGGCTCATACGTGTCGGTGACGGCGCGAAGGCGCTGCGTCGCGTCGGGAACGCTCCCGGTCTTGTTCGCGTCGTAGCCCGGGGCCTGGGCCATCGCGAGGATCGCGCCGGTGCGCGGGTCGAGCACGATCGCGCTCGCGGACGTCGCACGGAACTGCGTGACCGTCTCGCGCAGGACCGACTCGGCCTGCGCCTGGATGCGGCTGTCGATCGTGGTGAAGAGGTCCTGGCCCTGGCGCTCCGGGGTCGAGCTCAGCGTGTCGATCGCCTGGCCGGTCGCGTCGCGGATGATCGTCTGGCGCCCCGGGCGGCCCGCGAGCTTGTGGTCGTACTCGAGCTCGAGCCCGCCGAGCCCCTTGTTGTCGATGCCGGCGTAGCCGATCACCGCCGCTGCGACGGTGTTCTGCGGGTAGGCGCGACGCTCCTCCGGATAGGAGCCGATGCCGGTGAAGTGCTTGTCGAGGAACAGGGTCGCAGCCTTCGGATCGGCGAAGCGGGCGACGTAGACGAACCGCGTGTCCTTGCGGAGAAGCTGCGGGTACAGCGTGTTCGCGTCGGCACCGAGCAGGCGCTGGGCCGCGAGCGCAATGCCGCGCGCGTCGGAGACCATGTGCGGGTCGGCGTAGACCGTGATGTCCTGCTCGCCGATCGCGAGCTGAACGCCCGTCCGGTCGAGGATCGAGCCGCGTCCCGCGGGCGTCGTCGTCGTCTCCTCGTGCATCCGCTGCGCCTGCTTGCCGTAGGTGGCCGCGTGCACGACCTGCAGCCAGGTGGCACGGCCGAGCGCGATCCCGAACACGACGACGAACGTCGCGAGGATGAGGCGGATACGGCGGTTGGCGCGCCGGTCGGACGTCACTTCTTCGCGAGGTCGACGTACACGTACTCCGCCGGATCCCGGTAGACGAGCCCGAACTGCTTCGACGCTGCGGCAGTGATGCGCGGCGAGGAGATGAGGCGCGAGTACTGCGTCTGGAGTGCGGCGTTATCCGCCAGCAGCTTGGAGCGCTCGGCATTCGCCGAGTCGAGCCGAAGGTTGAGCTGGAGGACGGCCACGTTCACGAATACGACGCCTGCGAGGAGAATCCCGCCGATCGCGATCCAGAGGATCCCGCCGCG